>CAZKVA010000069.1:0-9099 GCA_964556035.1 uncultured Actinomycetota bacterium | reverse complement strand
ATGGCAGTCTCGGCGGAGCACTGGTAGCAGCAATGATAATCACATTTCTTGGAAACGGCATGGGACTGCTCCAGGTCGGTTCTTACTGGCAACTGATTGCTACAGGGTTGGTGATGATAATCGCAGTTTCACTTAATAAATTAAAATTCTACCTATTGGGCCAGGGAGAATTATGATAAGTCCAGGTATAGAGTTTTATTGTAAAGTTTAAATTTTATATAAATATTTTTAATACCGTACTAAGTAAAAAGAGGGGGGTGCATAAAAATGAAAGATTAGAGGGTTTGTTTCAGTAATAACTGTGGATCATATAATTATTGATGATCATCTGTCTAGCAAACCTTAATTGATGTTTTAAGCAAAGTAAATAAAATCATATTTAGGAGGGATTGAAATGAAAAGGACATTATTGTGGATCGTAGTGGTTGCTGTTTGTGTATCAATGGCTTTAATGGTAGGACTATCAGGCTGCAAAGAAGATGCCGGTGGAGATGCAGGTACAGCAGAATTGAAAAAAGCTGAAGATATCACCATAGGTTTTTCAGTATGGACCATGCAGTATACTTTCTTCCAGAATGTTGAAGCCGGGGTAAGAGATGCCTGTGAAGATTTTGGTTTTGAATATGTTATGCTCGACCAGAACAGTGATGCTACAAAGATGGTCCAGGACCTAAATTCATTAGTCGACCAGGGAGTAGACGGGATAGTATCTACACCTGTAGATCCTGGAGCAATAGGACCAGCTGTTCAAAATGCGAGAGATGCAGGTATTCCATTCGTTTGTGCTGATATTGGAAAATCCGGGCCAGTAAATGCTCTACTTATCTCCGATAATTTTAATGGAGGGGAACTGGCAGCAGAATATATTGACGGTATTTTGGGAGATAATACGAAAAAACTTGGTCTTGGAAATTTGCTTCCTCAGTGGACCTATGCAAGGCAGAGAGGTGAAGGATTTTTAGCAAAAGCTCTGGAACTTGGCTATGATGTTGCTTCCAATATTATAGTTCAGACAGCTAGCGCAGAGGGTGGCTATGATACCATGCAGCAAATTATGTCAGCAGTTCCTGATTTGGCCGGAGTATTCGTTGCAAGTGGCCGTGAAGCAGTAGGTGCTGCTAATGCTGTTGCTGCAGCAGGCAAGGATATAGTAGTTGTAGGATATAATGGAGACCCGGAAGAATTCCAGTCGATAAAAGATGGCGTGCTTGATGCTACCATACTTCAAGAACCATATTTTATTGGTTACAACGCAGTAGCACTCGTTGCAGAGATCCTCATGGAAGGCACATCATATGAAAACGCAGAGGTCAGTGTTCCTGTAAAATTGGTTACTCCTGATAACTATATGGATATTGCAGCTGATGTTCTTGAGAAAACTGGAAACTCAGCATTTCCTGAGTAGCATATCTTAGGAAATAAATATTTACGGTAATTATACTGTTTGCAACTGAGAAGACACGATAGCGGGATCTGGCATAGTGCTGGATCCCGTTGTTAATGTATTGGTGATGTAAATAGTTTCTGGTAGAAAGTTTACTTTTTTCTATAATCCAAAAATATTTTCTCCAAGATCAAATATTTATATTCCTGGGTAGTATTTTGGCTGTGGTCGGCAGCATTTTAAGCTCTTATGGTTAAACTCCAGATGTTTTTAAAAAATATTTGACATACTGCAAAAGAAACATTAATATTCATATATGAACATTAAAATAGTAAAAATAACAATAAAGAGCATATTTAATGGAGGCAGAAATGGACACTATTATCAAACAAATCCTGGATTTTAAAGAAAAAGATATCCCGGAGTATGAGCCGCATCTTATGATGGGAGGAGGAACTCCTGGAGTTAATCTAGTAAAGGGAGAAAATATCTATGTGTATGATATCAATGGAAATAAATACATAGACTGTACCTCACAATCATGGGCCCTTCACCTTGGGTATAATCACCCTGATATTAAACAGGCCGTGAAGGAACAGATGGAGCTATCCAACCACTTCCATACCGGGTTCTATACTGTACCCCGCTACATACTTGCCAAAAAGTTAGCAGAAATATTTCCGGAGAAGATGAACCGGGTACTGTTCACCATAGGAGGCGGAGCCACTATTGAGGCTGCCCTAAAGGTTGCTATCATAAATAGGCCAGAAGCTCATAACTTTATTTCCCTCTACGGTGCCTATCACGGCACTTCCTTTATGACTACGGGAGCATCACTTACTGGTACCTTTGCTTATGATAAATATTTGGGTGGGGCAACTCTTGCCCATCACTCCCAGAACTTTATAAGGGTACCCGCACCATACTACTACCACCCATATTTTGAGGTAAGTGATCCAGATGACACCGGTGAAGTGGACAGAAAATGCCTTGAGGCACTTTCCATGCAGATTAAGTACGGTTCCACAGGCCCGGTATGCGCCATGGTAATGGAGCCCCTGCAAGCTTCTGGAGGACAGGTCATATTTTCAAAAAATTACCTGCAGGGTGTAAAGGATATATGTGCTGAGCACAATATAATCCTTATCTGGGACTGCATACAGACAGCATTTGGACGTATAGGTGACTGGAGCGCTGCCAATTACTATGGGATCACCCCGGATATAATGGTTCTGGGTAAATCCATGGGAGCAGGATATCCTATAAATGCCCTGGTGATCTCTGATGATATCAAAGGAGTAGAGATGAACGGCATAGACCTTCATACCTTTGGAAATAACCAGGTATCCCAGGTAGCGGCACTGAAGCAGATTGAAGTAATAGAAAGAGATAATATTTTGGATAATGTTAATACTGTAGGCGGATACATAAAGGACAACCTGATATCGATGCAAAAGGACTGGCCACAGATGGGTGAGATAAGAGGGCTCGGATTCCATATTGGGATAGACCTTGTAAAAGATAGAGATACTAGAGAGCCTGACTATAGTGGTGCTTCGGCCATGAGAAATAAGGGATTTGAAAATGGCATTATCTTTGGAGTAGGAGGATCCGGTAAAGGTAAGAATGTACTCAAGATAAAACCGCCGCTCATTACTACTAAAAAACAGGCAGATGATATTCTGGAAAGATATGAAACTACCTTAAAGCATGTTTATGGTTAGTGTTTGTAGTGAGTTTTTAAATAAGAAATAATTGGATCAAAATTTTGGAAGGAAATATATAGATGAAAGAGACAAATCTTACTGGAAAGACAACTATTATATCAGGAGGAGCAAGCGGTATTGGAAGGCAAGTAGCCCTGACTTTTGCAGAACATGGCTCAGATATTGCAGTACTGGATATAAATGAGGCAGAGGGAAATAAGGTAGTATTAGAAATTAAAGAGAAATACAAAATAAAGGCATTGTTTGTCCCCTGTGATATTTCTGACTACGGGATGGTAAAAGCCTCGTGTGATAAAGTAATTAAGGAATTTAGAAAAGTGGACAATCTTGTCTGTACTGCAGGATATGGGTCAAAGGTACCACTTGAAAGCATGGATATCTCTGAATGGAAAAAATCTGTAGATATAAATGTAAATGGCCCATTCTATATAGTCCGCTCTCTCATCGGCAATATGCTTGAGAATAAAAAGGGAAATATTATCCTTATCGGCTCAGCAACAGTTCTATCAGGAAGCGGGGGCGGAGTACATTATTCTACTACCAAAGTTGCTCAATATGGCCTCATGAAGGGCCTATCCTATGAGTTTTTATCAAGAGGTATTAGGACCAATATAGTTACCCCCCATTTAATAGATACTCCCATGCTCAGGAAAAGATATCCAGATACTCCAGAGAATAATAAGATGCTTGGAGAAAGGACCCCTATAGGCAGGATTGGAAAGCCTGAAGATATTGCAAATACAGTCCTATTTTTAGCATCTGACGATTCAAGCTATATTTGCGGTACGGAGATACTTGCTGATGGCGGGGCCATATATTATAAGCATTAATACTGGATTTATAACAATATTTATCGCAAAATAAAAGCTGGTAATTATATTTCTATAAGCAGATTTAAAGAGGATAAAATTGAGGATTCCTGAAAAAAGAATAATCGAATTAAAAGAGCTAATAAAAAAAGAAAAAGTGGTCACAGTTGAAAGACTTAGCAAAGTTTTTAATATTTCTCCGATAACTGTTAGAAGGGACCTGGAGATGCTTGATAAGAAAGGATTCCTGACCAAGGTTCACGGAGGGGCGATATATAAAGATCTAGTAGAACCTGAGCCGGTATTCTCCGAGCAGATCAGACTTCATAAAGAAGAGAAATCCGAAATAGCCAGGGAAGCTTCAAAAAGGATCAATGATGGCGATAATGTGATTCTCGAGTCAGGTTCTACCTGTCTTGCTATGGTAAAGCATCTTAGGGACAAAAAAAATATAAAAGTCTCCACTGCTGGGATCCCACTGGCTAATGAGCTCTGGAATCTTTCCATGATAAAGAAAGATATGGAAGTCAGTGTATGTGGAGGCGTAATCCGCCCTAATTCAAGTATATATGTTGGACCCCATGCGGTTAATTATTTTAAAAAAATAAATGCTGATATAGCTTTTGTAAGTCCGGTAGGGGTTTCGGTAGAAAGGGGAATATCCACTGCCACCGACTTTGATGCTGAACTGATGAAATCAATAATAGACTGTTCAAAAAAAACAATACTTATATGCGATAGTACAAAATTTGGGAAATACTCATATATAAATGTAGCTCCGCTTACAACATTTACAGAAATAATAACTGATAAGGCATTGGATAAAGATTATTATAATAAAATAAAAGATAATGATATTAAGATCACACTAGTCTGAGTTGATTTTTTTATAAAATATTATTTGGACAAAAATAAATTCATATTACCATAACTGGCATATCCAGCACCTGAAAAAGCAATTAGTAAATTATATAAATAATTTATATAAATCATTGAAATATTATCAAAGAAAGATTAATATATTCACGAAGTGAAATAAAATTGGTAAATGCAATATATTGCATTATATAAACTAAGGAAGAAAGATGACTTATATAAACACTAAAAATATGCTCATAGATGCCAGGAGGAAAGGTTATATAGTAGGGGCCTTTAATATTGTAGAATACACTTCCATGGAAGCAGTAGTAGAGGCTGCCATAGAAGAAAGCTCTCCGGTAATTGTGCAGACATCCCAGAAGACAGTAGAAGAGATGGGTTATGAAATGCTGCCTAAAATGATAAATTTTTTATCTTCAGACACGAGTATTCCAATTGCCATGATGCTTGACCATGGTACTGATATAGATATTATTAAAAAATGTATTGATTATGGCTGGTCATCAGTTATGGTAGACGGCTCCTCAAAACCATATGATGAAAATGTCAAAATAACCAGAGAGGTCGTTAAGTATGCCCACCAGAAAGGCGTTACTGTAGAAGGTGAGCTGGGCCATATCGGAGGGAGGGAAGAACATATAAATATATCTGAGGATAAGGTACTCCTTAAAGATCCCGTGAAAGCCAAAGAGTTTCAAAAATTAACCGGTATTGACTCACTTGCAGTTGCTATTGGAACCAAGCACGGTCACTATGATGGCCAGTGCAAGCTGGACTCTCCCCGTCTGGCTAAGATTATGAAACTCTGTTCTTTCCCCATTGTGATACACGGATGTTCTGACCTTCCTCCGGATGACCTGAAAAAGATAATGTCATATCATCCCTCCAAGATGAATATATCCACAGAGATAGAGCATGCATATCTTGATTCGTATAAAAGCTATATAGACAGCTCACATAATAATTATAAGATGGATAATATTTATGAATATGAGCCCCTAAAAGCCATAAAAGAGGTAAAAACCTCTATTAAGGAACTGGTCAAATCCTATATAGATATATTTGGCAGTTCAGGCAGGGTGGTAAGCAAAAAGGCTGGATAATGATAGAAAAGATCAAACCAAACTATCCGTGCGATCTCCACTGTCATACCACAAGATCCGATGGTAATGATACCCCTGGCCAGCTTATTAATATAGCCTCAAGCATGGGTCTTAAGGCCATTGCCATAACCGATCATGATATTAACCCTCCATTAACCCTCCAGGAAAATAATCAAACACTGGATATTAAGACCTTCTCCAGGTCCCGGGGTCTTGAGCTAGTACTGGGTTATGAGTTTTCGTGTGATAGTAATGTTGATGATGTGCATATTATCGGTTATGAGCTTGACTGGGACAGTTCTTTAGTAGAAGAGGCAGTAAATCAGGCAAGAGAGTCTAAAGCTGATGCATATAAAAAATTATGTGAGATCTTAACTAAAAACGGCATGCCTATCTATTATGAAGATGAGATACTTAGTTATGAGGATGGCCAGGGCAATCAAAGATCCAGATCTCCCTATGATGTTCAAAGAAAACAAATATTTGAGTTAATGGCTAAGAAGGGTTATGCATCCTCCTGGGATAAGGCAAAGCTTATGGTAAGGGATAATCCTAAACTTAATATAGGCAGGGAAAAGATAAACCCATTGAAGGCCATAGAGATCATAAAGAAATGTGGAGGACTTGCAGTGCTCGCCCATCCATATCTGATTGATGAGGAAGTTGATTCCAGGATAATTGGAAAAATGTCCAGAAACAGCTATATAAATAGTCTAATAGATTCTGGGCTTGACGGCATTGAATCCTGTTATACTTATAGTAAGACAACCTATAAGGGTGATAAGTCTGATGAAGAAATAAAGAAAGAGATAGAAGATAAGTATAATGGAAAAGTCAAATTCTTTACCGGAGGCTCAGACTACCATAATGATGGGAAAAAAGGAGTTAAAGATCCAAGGTTCCTGGGAGAGGCAGGAATTAGCTTAGAAAAGTTTGAAATACTTTTTAAAAGGATAGGTAATAAAAGATGAACCACAGACAAAGAATCTTATCCAGCCCCGATGACCAGCCTGACTTTTAAAGAAATAAGAAAGACCTTAAGAGATGATATAACTATATGGGGAGGACTGCCCTCAATATGCGTCCTGAAGGATTCAATGAGTGACTATGAATTTGAAAAGTATATTGATTCTATATTAGAAGATATTGGTGACGGGGATCACATTATACTGAGCTTTGCAGACACCACACCCCCGGATGCTGATTTTAAAAGGATTGTAAAGGTGGCTGAGCTTGCCAGGAAGATGGGTTAAATAGATTGAAAATAGAAATGAGAATTTCAAAAAAAAAGAAAAGATTGCTGGATTCAATAAAAAGAAAACCGCTTGACAGGATACCCCGCATGTATAGGGCACTTCCGGGAGTAAATAATAGGCTTCTCTCATATTTTTCACTGGAAAAAGACATAAAGAAAAGCTGGAAAGAACTAATGGCAAAGCTTAATGTGGAAGCTTTTTCCAGCGGCGGCGGAATGGGCAAATTTACTGTATATAAACCTGCATACAATGGTAATGGAGAATATAATAAATCAGACAGTAGTATGTTTTATATCTGGGGTATTGATAGTTATATAGATGAAGGAAGTGACTCAATAAGTTATATTGAAAATCCTGAAGCTGCAAAAATAGTTTCTATAGAAGACTTTAAAAAAATGAAAAAGCCATCATTGGATGATTTTGATTTTGATTCTATGGTTCCTGATCAGGTGCTAAGGGAAGAGCATATGTTGGGTGTAGGTATGCTTAATAGCATCTTTATGATAGCAATGTATTTAAGAGGAGCTAATAATCTGATGATGGAGCTGCTGACCGATAAGAAGCTTGCACATTATTATATAGATATGATCGGAGAGTTTTCGTATTTATTAAATAAAAGCATCCTGGATAGGATAGGGGATAAAGTTGATTATTATAGGCAGTGGGATGATCTGGCCATGCAGAGTGGTATGATGATACCCCGTGAGACTTTCAGGGAATTTTTCTATCCCTGGTATAAGAAATTATTTAATGAAGCTAAAAAACATAAACTCATAACCTTTTTTCATATATGTGGAAATGCAAATGAAATAATACCCGATCTTATAGAACTTGGAGTCGATGTGCTGGATCCCATCCAGACTTCAGCTGTGGATATGGATCTAAAATACCTTAAAAAGGAATATGGTAAAGATATTACATTTCATGGGGGCATTGATGTGCAGGGCTTTCTTCAAAAAGCCACTCCCTTTCAGATAAGAAAATACACAGAAGAGACAGAAGAAATGTTTTTGGATAGCGGGGGACTGATCCTTGGACCATCGCATGAGATCACTCCTGATACCAGCACTGAAAACATAATTGCATTATACAGACCTGATTTATTAGATACCTGAGGTTTCCATGTTTTGTATTGTTATTTGTGGTAATTTATATTATTATGTAAAAAAGTTAGAAGAATAATATAAATAGTGTAAAAAAGTTACATGAAAGATAAGATAAGCTGCCTGACTAAAATCAAGACCCTTTATCCGGAGATGACTGACTCTGAGAAAAGTATTGCTGACTTCATTCTTAATAATCCCGAGGAGATATATGGCTTAAAAATCGGTAATCTGGCCAGGGAAACAGGGGTAAGTCTTCCTACGGTCTTTAGATTCGCCCAGACACTTGGCTATGAGGGTTTTAAGGATTTTAAGGTAAACCTGGTAAAAGATATGGCTGTCGGCCTTAATATCTCTCTTGAGGATATGGGGGAAAATAGTCTTGAAAACCTAACCCAGAATATATTTGAGATCGTTGAAAAGAATTTAAAAGAGACAAGATCCCTTATTGACTATGATGCATTAGCCAGGGCTATAAAAGGGATCGTAAATGCTAAAAGGCTGATCTTTTTTGCAGTGAGTTCCTCACTTTCAGTAGCTTTTGACTCCTATTCAAAATTCCTAAGGGCAGGGTTTGACTGCCTGTATGATTCTGACACATATACTCAGAGGATCAAATCTACCCAGTGCAGGAAAGGAGATGTAGTTATAGGGATTTCCTTTTCGGGGGAATCCATCGAGGTGATCGAATGCCTGAAAAATGCAAGGGAGAATGGGGCACTGGCTATCTGTATCACCACTTTTATGAGATCAACTATTACAAAGTTTGCAGATATTAAGCTTTTTACCGCTCCGGTCCAGTCGTATTACCAGAAGATAGACTTGCCTTCAAAAATGT
>CAZKVA010000068.1:0-9217 GCA_964556035.1 uncultured Actinomycetota bacterium | reverse complement strand
TAGCATCTGCTATTCTATCAGATTCCGTAATTTGGTCACTTGATAGGAAGTTAAGCAAAATAGCTATGGAATTAAATATAGATTTCAAATCAAAATAACTGACAGATTCATCAATTTTTTCTTTTAATCAATTGTTAAACTTAAATCCCAGGCTTCCCCTACTATGTCCGCCCCTTGGACTGTCCCCCTAATATTGACACCGAAGAGAAGACAATAATAAAATAAACTTGGAGGTAAAAAAGATGGGGGAAAGAACTTTTAGCAAAGAATACAAACTGCAGACGACCAGGCAGATGATCAATAGAGGGCTTTCCTGTGTGGGAATAATAATCTCTGGTAATATTTATTCTTAAGTCAGGATAAGTCAGTGTATAAATTTTGAGGGTTCATAGCAATTACTTCTTGTCCAGCTTTTCCACATAGGGCTTTATATCTATTAAAGGAGTTCTGTCAAGCATGTCCACATCTCTTACCTTGAGTATATTATCTTCCACTTTTTCCAGTCTTAGAATAGAAAAGCCAATGTGATTTGGTCGGTAGGGTGATCTAGTTGCAAAGACTCCCCTCGGTTTATTGGAACTGGGTGGCCTGTCTTTAAGATCATATCTCTTTGACCTGTCAAAATAGAAAAGTACTATAATATGATTATACAGTTCAATTCCCTCAAGTCCTTCAAGGTATTTATTATATATTTCAATTATTCCCTCCGCACCATCAGAATAGATAGTCTGCCGGGGTGCCTGTCCCCTTTCTTTATACGGTGTCCTGATTCTCCCAATCGGGTTTATTTTATATACTGCCATTTCATTTCAGCCTTTCTTTTTCTATTATACCATTATTCAGCCTAAGGACCCTGTCGCTTACCTTTCTTGCCACACCCAGGTCATGTGTTATAAAAAGTATACCAAGACCCCTTTCTTCTTGAATCTGGTTTAGAAGCTTTAACACTTTTGCCTGAATGCTAGGGTCAAGCGATGACGTTGGTTCATCAGCTATAATGAGCTTTGGGGACAGTACAATTGCTCTCGCAATAACTACTCTCTGAAGTTCTCCTCCACTTAAATGATGAGGATATGAATGAAGAAAATCTTCATCTATCGGAAGTTCGACTTCATCAAGCACTTTTTTTACGACCTGTACTCTCTGCCTGTAATCTCCCAACTTCTGAATCACCAGCGGTTCCATAACAGCATCAAGGATATTAAAACGATGTGAAACTGCAGATCTGAAATTCTGGAAAACTATTTGGACTTTTCTGTAGAATTCTGCATCCCATTTTTCTACGGGTTTATTTTCAAGATACATTTTTCCTTTTTCGGAGTTTATAAAACCCATTATAATTCTGGCAATAGTAGTTTTCCCTGAGCCGCTTTTACCAAGCAAAGTAAGAGTCTCACCTTCAAATATCTCGAAATTGACAGACTTAAGTATTTCTTCACTGCCGAATGATTTCCCCAGATCTTCAACCTTTAGCAGTGGAATTATTCCTCCTCTATGGCATGCAATTTTTCTCTCACCATAATCTTTAATAATAGGCTTCTGAGTTTCACAAATGTCTATATGCTGTGTGCATCTCGGCCAGAATGGGCATCCATTCTCAATAAATTCAGGCCTGCCCTTCATTCCCTGAAGATCCTTTGTCCTTAACATGTCAGGATATGACCTTATGAGCCCTCTCGTATAGGGATGTCCCCGTCTGGAAAATATTTCTTCAGTAGGACCAGACTCGACTATATTCCCCCCGTAAAGAACTATTGTTTTTTTAGAAAGCTTCCTTGCAGTATCAAGATCATGAGTGATCAGAAGGACTGCTTTTGACCTGCTTAAACTTTTTATAATAGATATAAGACTATCCTTCGCTTCAGGATCAAGAAAAGAAGTAGGTTCATCAAGCACAACAAGGTCTGGGTCCAGGACATATGCCATTGCCACAAGAAGCTTCTGTTTTTCCCCCATACTTAGCTGATGAGGATACAAGTTAGACTTATTAATTGGAAATCCCGTGCTGGAAAGCATTCCATATATCTTTTCCCTGTTCTTTTTCCCTCCTAAAAGCTCGGCAATCTGACTGTAAACAGGAATAACGGGATTAAGAATATTATCCACATTCTGAAATACAATTGAGATTTTCTTCCATCTTATCTCTCTTAATTCCTGGTCTGTCATTCTGTATAGATTAATTCCGTTAAAAAGTATCTGCCCCGATATCTTTGCATCCGCAGATTGTTCCCTGAGGAGACCTATAATGCTTAAGGCGATAGTAGTTTTTCCTGTTCCCGACTCACCTACCATTGCAATAATGTCACCCCTGGATATTTCAAAACTCAACCCTTTTAGTATGGTCTTATTACCATAAGATACTACCAGATCATGGACTTTAAGCATTATTCAACCTCGGGTCTATTATTTTTTCCATTAGATTCCCTAGAAAAGTAAGTGAAATTAAAATAGCAGAAAGAAGGATTCCCGCAGGCAAGAGCCACCATATCCAAACCGGCAGGTAATAAAATTTAAAAGCATTATGCATTATAGTTCCCAGACTTATAGTTGTAAGGCTCGATATCCCAATAAAAGCTACCCCTGCTTCCAGGAATACAGCTGATCTCGCATTATTTATAAATGATACAATAATTATATTACCAAGGTCAGGTATTATATGTCTTACCAGCATATACACCCTTTTTGCACCGAATGCCTTTGCCGAATATATGTGAGCTCTCTGTTTAAGGGCAAGAGTCTGGCCCCTTATAACTCTTGCACCCCTTTGCCAGCTTAACAGGGATATAATTATAATTAACCAAAGCATGTTCGGTCTTATGAAAGCTGATATGAGTATTAAAATTATTATGGAAGGCATGACAAGAAAAACATCTACTATTCTCATTACAACAATGTCAAACATTCCACCAATAAATCCTGAAAAAACTCCTGCGACAATACTAATAAAAGTAGCAAGGATGCCAACCCCCACCGATACAAAGATAGAGGTTCTAAGTCCGTAAATAAGCCTGGAAAAGATATCCTGTCCGAGATCGTTTGTCCCAAGCAAGTTTGCCTGGCCGGGCTGAGTAAATATCAGGCTGCTAAAAGCATCGGGATCTCTGGTAAAAAAAGGAGTTATCAACGCCAGCAAAACGAGAGCTGAGACTATTGCAAGGCCTACCTGGGCTTTTTTATCTTTTTGCAAATGTTTTTTAATACTTATATGCATGCTATTATTGAATCCTTGGATCTAGTTTTGCATAAGAAATATCCATTAAAAAATTTATAAACAGAACCAGAAAAGCGGTAAAAAGAAAGCTTCCCTGCAGTACAGGGTAATCCCTGTTAGATATAGAGTTATATATTAGTGTCCCCATACCGGGGTATGAAAAAATTATTTCAATAAAAAGTGTTCCTGTTAAAATCATTGTCCCGAACCTTATACTGGTCTGGGTCGCTATCGGGATAATAGAATTCCTTCCTGCGTGTAAATATTTTATCCGTATATTCTTTAAACCCTTAGCCTTAGCAAGCAGTATGTAGGGCTCTTTAAGGTTTGATACCATGGAATTCCGGGTTAAAAGATAAGTGTTAGGAAGAAATATGATTATAAGACTTAAAAGCGGAAGAGTAAGATGCTTTAAAAAATCAATAAGCATATCGAAGCTTCCAAACCCAGCATAAAGAGTCCTTGCCCCCTGAAAAGGAAACGCATTTAAAATAACCCCAAAGACTATTAAAAAGATTGAGCCTATAAAAAAGGCTGGAAATCCTGACAGGAAAATCACAAAAAATAAAATAATTTTATCAGATTTTTTACCTCTCCTCCATCCCGACTCTATACCCAATATTATTGCCAGAGCCGTAGAAATAAACATCGCCAACCCCATTAGTAAAATAGTATAAGGGATATAGGATATCAGTAAATCCATTATTGGCTTCTTGTGATAAAAAGAGTATCCAAGGTTTCCTTGAAACATGGATTTAATATATGAAGTATACTGAATAAAAATTGGCTTATCCATGTCGTGATAATTCTCAAGATAAACTCTTGCATCTTCTGAGAGCTTTACAAGTACTTCGTCTCCGTAAATAGCATCCAGCGGGTTCCCCGGAAGCATCCTTGGAACTAAAAAATTTATGGTTATTATTATGAAGAATGCAATTATATAATTTAACCAATTTTTTTTAAGTTTCATCAATCGATAAAAGCAATTTTATTTATAGGTATAGGTATTCCCATAGCCAGGCCGCCTTCTGTATAGGATATATCCGCTTCTTCATCATGAGCCCAGTACCGTTTTGGATAATATAGCGTTATGGATGGCAGTTCATCAGCATATATTTCCTGTATTTCATAAATAATTTCTTTTCTAACATCCTGATCCATCTCGGTTATCTGGGATTTGAGAAGTTCAATCATTCTTTTATTCTTAAAGTAACGAACACTGTTAAACCCTTCACCGATTATAACGCGGTTAAGTGATTCCGGATCACCACCCAAACCTCCATGTCCACTAATTGCAAGATCAAAATTCCATTCTTCTACCATACTGTCAAGTGTCTTGGATTCATAACTGATCAGCCCTATCTTCATACCTGCATCTTCAAGATTCGCTTTTACTATCTGAGCATCCCTTTCAAAAACTCCGGGGCTTACTGCGAGTTCCATTTCGAGAATATTTCCATCTTTATGGTAATAGCCATCTTGTCCTTTCTTCCAACCAAGGCCTTCTATCAATTCGGCAGTTTTTAAAGGATTGTATTCATATACGGGAGTTTCTTCATTATACCAGAAGCTATTTGCAGGAGGTATAAGACCCGCACTCCCTGCAACTGCAAAGCCTCTCTGTGAAATTTCTACTATTTGTTCGGTGTTAATTGCATAAGCAAGGGCCTGTCTGAATGCCTTCTCTTTAAAAATCTCATTTGATTCGTGGTTTATCAATAATTTTGCCGCCCATACCGGCGGTTCTTCTTCTATCATTAAATTTTCTTCCTCAAGTTCCGCAACCAGGTCCGGAGGAATTGCACCTGCATTTATCTTGCCATTTTTTAGCATTGCTGGTGTTGTTTCCTCAGAGACTTTTATAAAAGCAATATTACTCACACTTACCTTGCCAAGATAATAATCAGGATTGGCTTTAAAAAGGTATGACCCCTCACTTGCGTTATAATCTTCAATCATAAACGGACCCGTTCCTGTGAGCGCGTCACTCCCAATGTATGTTAAAGGCTCTTCTATTTCTGCCCAAATATGCTCAGGTAATATTGGAAGTGTCCCAGCTATATTACTCAGAAATGGTGCGTATTTCTGGCTTAAGGTTATACTTACTTCATAATCGTTTATCTTTTTTACCGAATCAATGAAACTTGAATCCACCCATACCCAGGGATTTTTGTCGATATATTTAAAAGTAAATATAACATCAGAAGCGTCAAATTCCTCACCATCATGCCATTTGACACCTTTCCTTAACTTAAAGTTAAATGTATTGCTACTTTCATCATAATCCCAATTTTCGACAAGCATAGGAATTATATTACCCTCTCTATCTTTCCAGACCAAAGTATCAAAAATCAGGCTCATCCTTATATAGCCAGGTCCCCTGGAGTACATACCATAAGGAGAAGGGAATCCCCAATCACCTGTTGCATCACCTATTTTTATAGTATCTATTATGTTGTTTCCGCTTCCGCTAGCAGCAAAACATGACGATACTAAAAAAATTACTAAAATTAATATTAATGAAATTATTAATATTTTTTTTATCTTATTGTCTCTTTGTCCCATTTTTTATAATTAATTCCGTATCCATCCATATAAAAATGCCACTCACCAGAACACGCAATACAGATAGGTTTTTCCTGTCTTATCCTTGCTCTGCTTTCCATTACATTTTCACCACATACACTACAAGTAACAGAGTTAAGTATTGGCGCAAATTCCGGAGGATTAATTTTTCCTCTTTTTATATCAAACATTTCCGTTTCCGGAACATCAAGTTCATTAATCGCCATTTCTTCTGAGAGCTTTGAAAATTCCTTCCTTTCAGCATCCGAAACTGTTTCTCTTTTAGCAACGATTCTATCAAAATAATCCCATAATTTAGGGTATTTTTCCCCTCTTGCATCCCAGAAGTCTTTTTTTAAAGCAAGTCTTATGGATTCTTTGTTTTCCCTGTTTATAATTGTTACTGCAGTTTTTCCAATATCATAAAATATCAGACCATTATTTCCAAAAGTGCAGCCAGTAACTACCTGTATACCATCACTAAAACAGTTATTTGTTTCAAGGATTGCAATTACTTCCTCCATACCTGTATTTGAAACAATAAGCTCTTTCATTGCATAATAGCCTGCTTTTACACCGTAGACAGAATGGCTACATATATGTCCGTGCAGTTCTGCTGTTTTTTTCAGCAGACCTTTAAGATCTCCCTTGACTATAAGTTCACCTATATCATCTCTATATCCCATCTTTTTCCTCTCTGTGTAATAATAGTCCATTGCCCTATTACGTGTGTGACATGATACTTTTTTAAATCTTAATAACACCTAAATCGAGTAAATTATTTCTCCTCTGGATATAGCCTCAGTTGTAACAGCGATTTTAAGGTCTATAAAACCATTAGGGATATGTATATCTTCCTCCTCCTTATTTCTACTTTTTTTAAACCTATCGTGTTACTTATTATATAATAGTAACACGAACATTTTTTAAACATTAACACTCTTCTTTAAAAAAATCAATAATTTTGTTATTTTATTATAATGAATATTTTAAAAAGATTTGGTGTGTCCATTGAATCAGAGCTTCTGAAAAAATTTGATTCTTATATTGATCTTCATAATTGCAGTAATAGATCTGAGGCAATACGTGACCTTATAAGAGAAGAACTTGTGGACCAGGAATGGTCTAAATCAAATGAACTAGTAGCCGGGGCTATCGTAATGGTCTATGACCACCACAGGCATGAAGTGGTTGATAAACTACTTGATATTCAGCATGACTATAATAATCTTATAATTTCAAGCCAGCATATACATCTTGACCATGATAACTGCCTGGAAATAGTAGTGGTAAGAGGAATAATGAATAAAATAATCGATTTAGCTTCAAGATTAAAATCCATAAAGGGCGTAAAGCATACATCCCTTACAAAATCCACACTAGGGAAAAATATTTAAACAAAAATATTATTTTTAGTTATTCTTGAATTAATGAAAAATTATTATCACCCCCATAAAAGATTTAAATATATAACTATATACCGGCAATTTTACCTCCTGTTTTTTTATTGCCATAAATATCTTTGGCCATTTTAATATAATGGCCTGTCTTAGCCCGCCCACTGGCATACATCTTGTGCCAATTTTGGGGCACATCCATATCTTCATATAAGATTTTACGCCTGGCTTCAAGTAAAATCCTGGGCTCTCCCATAAAATCAGCCCCGCACATTACCTTTTTACCTGTTACCGCAAATAAATACTCCAGCCAGCTTTCACCCTCAAAGCTTCTCATTAAATGGTGGTCTATTATCAACCAATAAATTTTCTGTGATAGTTTAACAGCATTATCCCAGGCTTTCCCGATTTGTTTTTTTGAAAGACTTTTTGACAGATAAAGGGGAGGACCATCAACAAATACGATATCGGGCCTCCAGTCCAGGATCTGTAAAACAGCTTCATCATTAAGCAGCTGGATATCAGATGCATGCACAAAGATTTTGTCTTCTTCTACTTTTGTCATCATCACATTTGCGGAACCGTTTTTGCTTTCACCATGAGGCATATGTTTTGAAAAAGTCAGTACCCCGTTTTCTTTACCTTCTGCTTCAATAAGATCCTTTTTTAATACAGAGGAGATAGCCTCTGCTCTTTTCTTTTCAATTATAGATAGGCTGGATGAATCCCTTGTCCATATCCGGATATCCGGATTGGATCCAACCAGTTTTTTCAGATCAAGCTGGTATGGATTAGCATCAATCAATGGAATATGGTCACCGTGGAAATGACTGATTACCACATCTGTTGCTTCTGACCATTTATCCATTATTCTTTTCTTTATTATCTCGCCCACTGCAACCTGATAAGGGTGCGGATGCAGCCCGTATCTTGTATAGCCCAGGGCTATTCCGGGATCGATCAATATTTTTCTGGCTGCTGTTTCTACATAACAGCACATGCTTCTTACTCCCAGAGACTCTGTTGCTATGATCTGTATATTCATGTTTGCATTTTTAATGACTTCTGGATAAAAACCCCCATAAAAAAACAGGTATTATACTTTTAGTTATTTAATCTAATTTTATTACATTGATTATTCTTCCCGAACCTATATCTATATAATGCCCCAAACTCTTCTTTAAAAATCCTCCTGGCATTATCCCCGGAGCAATGGCAGGGACCTGCATAACAGACTCCCATTCTTTTAAATTCAGATGCTATACCCCTTATTTCATTGCTATCATAGCTTCCCAGATGAAAGCCTCCCATAACAAATAATATATCATAACCAAATAGTTTTTTTGATACCTCTATTATATTTACAATAACGGGATGTGCACACCCCGTTATAATTACCAATCCTTTATCTGTCCTCAGGATGAGGGACTGCTCTTTTATCATCACACTGAGCTCACCGGAAGAATACACATCCTTACAGATCTTAACCGGCTTATCTACCTCAAGGACAGCGGCTCCATATTCTGCAACATTTTTATTAAAGTTTGAGGGGAAACTCTGTGGAACATAAACTGTGAAATTATTATTTCTCTCTAAAAAACTTCTTATACCGCCTGTGTGGTCTCCATGGATATGGGAAAGAAAAACCACGTCTACAGCAACTGGGGATATCTTGAGCCTGTCCATATTATCCATTAATATTTCTTCATCACCTCCTGTATCAAAAAGAACTGTTTTCTCCGGTCCTTCTATGACACAGGCAAAACCCCATGAAGTTTTCAAGTCATAACTATATGGATTATTATCAAAGACTACCGTTATCTTCAGATAATCAAAAGCCGTAATGTCTCTATCAAAAGAGGGTTTGTATGAGTTTTCTAATTTATTTTTCATTTCAAAACATCCTGTCAGGCTTATTATAACGAGAATCAGTATTATAGTAATTAAAATAAATGTCTTCTTTATTTTTTTCAGCCCCTGCAATAATAAACGATCCTTCCCCGTAAAGGTCCATAACAGGTTCAGGTTCATTTATTTTATCTAT
>CAZKVA010000067.1:0-9296 GCA_964556035.1 uncultured Actinomycetota bacterium | reverse complement strand
TTCTGGCAGCATCGGTGTTCCATTTTCATCTCATTGATATACAGGAATTAAAAAGTTATCTGCGAAGTCATGGTATAAACATCAAATAAAATACAAGAAACCTTTTTAGATAAAAATCGTTTGTAGGAACTAGTATATGATATTAAGAGCTATCTTAATCCGTAATTTCTAATATCTTGGTTTCCGCCATTTTTCTATATACTTACAAGCTTGATTTACAACTTTCAAGAATTGAATTTTCTGTTATTGGTGAAGAGCCAAAGAGCCGAATAATGCAGATTGGCTCCCCGGGTAGGACTCGAACTTATTCAGCCAACTAGCTCTCTCCTCTACAATTCTTTTATTATCTCTCTACAGAATTTCTCTAATTCCTCAAGTCCCTTATCAATATCTTCTGCTCCAAGGATTATATCAAGGATCTTGCTGCCCATTATGATCCCATCACATTTGTCCTCTAACTGTTTGACCTGGGCCGCAGTAGAAAGTCCAAAACCCAGAGCAAGGGGAAGATCGGTCACCGATCTCAAGGTCTTGAGAAAATCTGAGACTTCACTTGAAAGTCCACTTCTTACACCGGTTACCCCTCTCAGGGACACACAATAAATAAATCCCCTTCCGGCAGCTGCAATATCTGCAAGTCTTCCCCGGTCGGAAGTAAGAGAAGCTAACATTATATTATCAATAGCACTTTTATAAAAAAGGGTCCTGTATCTATTAAATTCTTCTAAGGGAAGGTCCGGAATTATTATGCCGTCTACTCCGGATCTTTTAGCACTTGATAAAAATCTCTCAACACCATAGGCATATATGGTATTAAAATATACAAGAAGCACTATTGGTGTAGCACTTGTCTTTCTTATTATCCTTACAATTTCAAATACGGTATCTGTATTCATTCCAGCCTCAAGTGCAATTTTGGAAGTTTTCTGTATTATGGGTCCATCGGCAAGAGGGTCTGAAAATGGGATGCCTATCTCTATTATATCCGCTCCACACTTATCAAGAACCTCAAAAAGCTTAAATGTCCCATCAAGATCCGGGAATCCACATGTTATAAAAGGGATAAACGCCTTACGGTTCTCTTTTTTCAATTCCTCAAATACTTTTGAGATCCTACCTTGTCTATCTTTGCTTTCTATCATTTTTTACCTTTACTCTGTTATTTATACGGGTTCTATCAATATCATTTAATAAAATGAATGTTTTATCCGGTTCGCCGTTTTATCCGGGATTATTATCGATATCCTTATCACCGCGGCCGGAAAGATTTACTATTACCACCTTGTCTTTATCCAGCTTTGGCGCCAGTTTTTTAATATATGCAAGCGCGTGTGCACTCTCATAAGCAGGTATTATTCCTTCCAATTTTGAAAGAAGCCCGAAAGCTTCAAGTGCTTCGGCGTCATCTGCATATACATATTCGGCAAGTCCCTTTTCCTTTAGATATGAATGCTCGGGGCCCACGCCTGGATAATCAAGGCCCGCTGAAACCGAATAAGCTTCTTCTACCTGGCCGTATTTATCCTGGAGCACATAGCTGTGAGCGCCGTGAAAGACTCCCTTGCTGCCATAGCTTAATGTGGCCCCATGCTTTCCGGAAGAGATGCCTTCGCCGCCGGCTTCTACACCGACTAGTTTTACACTGCCGGCATTTTCTATGAAGGGATAAAAAATGCCTATGGAATTACTGCCTCCACCCACACAGGCTACTATATGATCCGGAAGCCTTCCTTCGGCTTCCAGTATCTGCTTTTTGGTCTCCTGGCCGATTATCACCTGAAAATCCCTGACCATCAGGGGATATGGATGCGGGCCCACTACGGAACCGAGGAGATAATAAGTATCATCAACCCGTGATGCCCAGTACCGGAGAGCTTCATTGACTGCATCTTTCAGGGTCTTGCTTCCTGAGTGCACCTCTACTATCTCGGCACCCATAAGCTTCATCCTGTAGACATTGGGCGCCTGGCGCTCTACATCCTTTGCACCCATAAAGACCTTGCATTTAAGGTCAAAAAGGGCCGCAGCTGCTGCTGTTGCCACTCCATGCTGTCCGGCTCCTGTCTCAGCGATTATATATTTCTTTCCCATCCTCTTTGCCAGCAGACATTGCCCCACTGTATTATTGATCTTATGCGCCCCAAGATGGCAGAGGTCCTCCCTTTTCAGGTAGATCTTTGCCCCTCCAAGCTTATCTGTCAATCTCTGTGCAAAATATAATGGGGTGGGCCTTCCTACATAATCGTTTAGCAGGTATGATAATTCTTTCTTAAATTCCGGGTCATCCCTGTACTTTAAATAGTTTTTTTCAAGTTCCTTAAGGGCGCTTATAAGGATCTCGGGTACAAACATGCCGCCGAACCCACCGAAATATCCCTTATTAAGATCATTTTCCTGTCTATTGTCATCTCTCTTATCCATTGATTGCAAACCTTCGATCTGTTTTTATAATTGTCTATTTATAAATATTATTTGATATATATTCCGTAAACTCATAAACATGCGGATATAGACTGCCTCAATGAATATTTGCTTATATTCATTGAGCTCTACTTCCTGTGCTCCTCTACCCATATTCAACTCCCGCAGCCTGCCTTGCCACTTCTATAAAACTTTTCATAAGCCGATGATCCTTCTTTCCGGGTGATGCTTCAAGCCTTGATGATACATCAATACCGGATGGCTTTATATTCTTTATTGCCTCTCCGATATTTAAATGGTCAAGCCCTCCGGAAAGTATAAATCCCGGCAAAGAACCAAAACTCTTTGCGGTTTTCAGGTCCAATGTCTTCCCTGTCCCCCCATATTTAGTAGGATGATAGCTGTCCATAAGTATATGATCAGCCAGTATTCCAAATTCTTTTACTGCCTTCTTGATTTTTTCAGGCTGGATCCCTGTATCATTACCTATTCTGATAGCCTTTATCACCTTTATATGCGGCAACATTTCCTTGAGCTTTTTTATATAATCCGTATCTTCATCTCCGGAAAGCTGTATATGGGAAAGTTTTAACTGCCGGCTGTAGCTTGCCACTGTTTCCAGATCCTCATTTACAAATACTCCTACTTTTTCTATGGCTCCGGCACTATTGCCCCTGGCCCCTGCATTTTCCTTGCCGCTGTGCACTGAAATATCCTGCAGATAGTCCATAATGCTGCTTGCAGTCTCAAGACTTATCTTTCTAGGGCTGTCGGTAGAAAAGATAAAACCAAGCGCATCTGCACCACAGCGGACCGCTGCTTCCGCATCGCTATTATTTGTTATTCCACATATTTTTATCCAAACCATAATATACCCCGCAATATCATACTTTTAGGGTTGTATAAGTCCCCTTGCCACCAGTCCCACCCGTATGTGGTCAAGTGCATTTTCAAGATCAGTACTCTGCATGAAATAGGTGCCTATAAGGAATGTCTCTACCCCCATATTGTAGAGCCTTTCAATATAATCAAGATCCTTAACGCCGCTTTCACATACAAGTCTTATTCCTTTAAGGACACCCTCAGGTAATTTATTCAATAGGCCCACAATATGCTCATCATCGACCTTCATCTTTTTAAGGTCCCTATTATTTATACCAATAAGTCCCGCTCCCATATCTATAGCATTTACAAACTCCCTGTAATAATGGGTCTCGACAAGTACGTCCAGGCCGAGTTCACCGGCGCATCTGTAAAGTTTCTTTAGTCTGCGGTAGCTGAGCAAGGAACTTATAAGGAGTATACAATCTGCTCCGAGTTTTGCGCTTTCGTAAAGCTGGAGCTCGCTGAAAATAAAGTCCTTCCTCAAGACCGGGAGGCTATTCCCTTCCTTGGCCAATGCTACATCTCCACTATCCCCCTTAAAATATAAAGGTTCTGTGAGGACAGATAAACCGGAGATAAAGCTATCAAACTTATTATAGGTCCTGGCAGTCTCGGCGACATCAAGATCGCTGTTTATAATACCCTTTGAGGGCGAGGCCTTTTTTATCTCTGCTATTATATTTATCCTGCCTGTAGAGATATTCCGGATAAATCGCTTCTCCGGTATGCTACCATCTATATCATTGCCATATCCAGCGCTACCATTATCTGCAAGTCCGGCCCTGATGCTGACGAGTCCTTTCTTTTTTGCGATAAGTATTTCCTTTAAAAACTTCAAAAGATCATTTCACCTTTTTTAAAATATCATTTCACTATCACGACAAACAAATAATTATTATTTCCTATTAGAACAATCTATCAGTTCATTTAATTTTACAAGGGCCCTTCCACTGTCAATGGACCCTATGGCCAGTTCTATGCCGTCTTCTAATCTATCGGCGACTTTGCCTGCTACAATAGCAGCCGCCGCATTAAACACTGCAGAATCCCTCATCGAACCCTTTATCCTGCCGGAAAGAATATCTTCAAGGATCTTTGCATTCAAAGACGCATCTCCTCCCTCAAGGTCCCCGATATCTGACATGCTGAAACCATAATCGACCGGGTCGATCATTATTCTCTCAATCTCTCCATTTATAAGACAGGCTGCCCTGATCTTGCTTGTCGTGGAAAATTCATCCATTCCGTTTTCACTGTTTACTACAAAGGCCCTCTCCACCCCAAGGTTTTTAAGTGCGCCTGCCATTATATCTATCAGTCCGGCATCATATACGCCCAGCACTCTTCCACTTGCCATCGCAGGATTGGTTATCGGTCCGAGTATATTAAAGACCGTACTTATCCCGAGTTCCTTTCTGACTCCGGCAACATATTTCATTGCCCTGTGTGCCACAGGCGCAAAAATAAAACCTATCCCAACCTCTTCAATGCATCTTGAGACTCCCCCGACATCCAGGTTTATATCTATCCCCAGTTCCTCCAGCACATCGGCGCTGCCGCTCCTGCTTGAAACACTCCTGTTCCCGTGCTTGGCAATCCTCACCCCTGCGCCGGCAGCAATAAATGCAGCGGTCGTAGAGATATTGAAGGTGTTCAGGCTGTCCCCTCCGGTCCCACATGTATCGACAAGGTTTCTCCCGCTGACTACTACTTTTTCGGCTTTTTCGAGCATTGCCTCTGAAAAACCGAATATCTCTTCTATGGATTCTCCTTTTATCTTAAGCGCCACAAGCATTGTGGAGATCAGTATATCACTTGCCTTCCCTTCCATTATACCTATCATGACCCCATATGCTTCACTGCGTGTAAGATCCTCTCCTGATATTATTTTTTCAATATACTTTCTCACTTAATTTCCCCTGACTTATAAGATATTATTAAAATTTATCCCTGCCTGGCCCGCTGTTCCAGAATCTTCCTACTCTTATTTTATCAGCTTTACTGCCTTAAAAAGTGCCGCCGCCTTATTCAGCGTCTCCTGATATTCATTTTCCGGTACAGAATCATAGACTATCCCTGCTCCTGCCTGCACATAGACTTTCCCGTCTTTTACAATAGCCGTCCTTATGGTTATGCAGCTGTCAAGATTTCCGTCATATCCAAAATACCCGACTGCACCCCCATACGGCCCCCTCCTGTCAGGCTCAAGCCCGCTTATTATCTGCATCGCCTTTATCTTCGGGGCCCCGGAAAGTGTTCCTGCCGGGAAGACGCTCCTCAATGCATCATAGATCGTTGAGCTTTCGTTAAGCTCCCCCTCAACCCGCGATACCAGGTGCATCACATGCGAGTATTTCTCAACATTCATGTATTCCTTTAATTTGACGCTCCCATATTTGCACACCCTCCCAAGGTCATTCCTTGCAAGATCCACAAGCATATTGTGTTCGGCTATTTCTTTTTCATCACTCAATAGATCCTCTACTAACACGGCCTCTTCGGCATCATTTGACCCGCGTTTTCTCGTACCTGCTATCGGGCATGTAAGAACCTTGTTTCCATTTATTTTTACAAGAGGTTCCGGCGAGGCCCCGATCATATTGAAGTTTCCAAAATTAAAGAAATACATATATGGTGATGGGTTTATGGATCTCAGGCCCCTGTATATATTGATGGGATCCCTGCTGTCCTCCATGCAAAATCTCTGTGAAAGAACTACCTGGAATACATCCCCGTCCACTATGGATGCCTTTGCATCCCCTACGGCTTTCTTGAAATCCTCCGTAGAAAAATTGGATCTAAAGTCCGGCATATCCGCAGAACTTCCATTTTTGTCGCCGAGTCCATTCACAAGCGAGGATACAGTATTTGTAGCTATCTTTTTTTCAAGCTCAAGTATCCTTTTTACCGAGAGTTCATAAGCCTCGTCCGGGGATACTCCATCACCTGACTTTATGGTAGAAATTATTTTCAGGCGGTTCATGAGATGATCAAATACTACGATAAGGTCGGTAAAATATAAAAACATCTCTGGCAGCATTGTCTCATTTTCCGGAAGAGTTATATTCTCAAAATACTTCACAAGGTCATAACTTAGAAATCCTACTGCACCCCCTATAAAATGATCCAATTCGGGATCCTGGTACAACTTATATCCATCCATTATCTTTTCGATCTCGGCAAGCGGTTTTACGGTTTTTTTCTTTTTTGAATTACCCTTATTCTGTCCATAACTGAAGACCCCGTCTTCAAGCACCGCACTATTGCTGGACCCGACACCTATGAAGGAATACCTGGCAAGGTTCTTTGATCCTTCTATGCTCTCAAGCAGGAATCCCTTATTATCCTGGCCGCAGCCCTTTAGAAAAATGGATGTAGGAGTCTCTGTATCCGCCATATATTCCTTGTATACAGGGATAAGATTATACTGTTGCCCGGCTAATTCTAAATATTTATTCTTATCTGGATAAAGCATATTCCACGCTTTCTAAAAAAATAGAGAGTACTTTCTTTTGTATGCTTGCCTTTAAGAAAATACTCTCTTTATATTAAATTTAAAAATACTTAATGGTTTATCAAAAAAATCAATTATAACTACTAATATTTAAATACTGTCATTTTGAGTTAAAAAGAGGTATCCGGAAAGCTGTCTATTCAGCTTTGCCAGCAGGAGTTATCTTTCAGCCAGAGAATCCGGCTTATAAGTCTTTTAGAGAAACTATAATGTTTTCTAATATTATCCATACAAATACTTGTACCATCTGTTTCTTAATTTGGTACATAATATCATAAATTTTTTTCTATTCATACAGAGTCTTTTTTTATCCAGCCTGAAGAATAATTATTTTAATTTTAGCCCAACATCAGCAGAATACATGTTAATATACTATAGTATTTATCACATCTATATGTTATAAACATCTATTATATCTAAAACAGTTCCATTTAGATGAATTTTTATTCACTGCCTTATTGGTAAGATAATTAAAATATGGAAAATGAGGTTATGGTATGCTTGATTTTTTAAAAAGTCACTCAACGGTGATAATTATAAATCTGATTGCTTTTATCTGGCTCCTCTTCTCTGTGGTGAAAAATAGAAGCAAGACAAAAAAATCTTTAAAGATCGCACTTAAGACTTTTTTAAGGATACTTCCGATCATAATTATTATAGTAGTATTTATTGGGTTTTTATTGGGTTTTTTACCACCTGAGATAATTTCAAGATTTGTCGGGGAGCAAGCTGGTTTTTTAGGGATACTGGTTACAGCTGTTTTGGGATCTGTTTTATTTATCCCCGCACTGATCGCATTTCCGCTTGCAGCTTCACTTTTAACAGGCGGGGCATCGATAATGTCAGTTGCTGCTTTTATCACTACCCTGACCATGGTCGGAGTTGTGACCCTTCCGCTGGAGTTAAGGGAAATGGGAAAAAAGATAACAATATTTAGAAATGTATTCAGTTTTGTATTTGCAATAATAATTGCCCTTATAATGGAAGTGGTACTATGAAAAATATAAATGATATGGCAAAGAAAAAGCAGAAACAGAAAAAAACTATGGCAAGAGACTATATCGCTATGGCTATAGTAATAATTACAGCTGCAGTTGTACTCCTGGTCTTTCCAAATAAATCCGGGCCGGTACTAAACATTTCAAAGAATTATCTTCTGGGGCTTATCTGGGTTCTTCCTGCAGTCCTGGTGATAATCGGGCTCTTTTCTGTATGGGTATCAAATGAGACAGTGATAAAATATATAGGCAAATCATCGGGTGCAAAGGGAATCTTTTTTTCCATAGTACTGGGGATGCTTCCCACCGGACCAATATATATAGCATTTCCCCTGGCTGTTGCCTTGCTCAAGAAAGGTGCGAAAATATCAAATATAATCATTTTTATTTCAGCATGGGCGTGTATAAAGTTACCCCAGGAATTAATAGAGATCCAGTTTCTGGGTATAGAATTTACATTGCTCAGGCTAGCATTGACAATTATATTTGTGGTACTTATGGGTATGATAATTGAAAAGATAATAGTCTTTACTGATAGAAAAAAGATTAAAATGGGTGAGAATGCCTGATTGAAAGGAATCTGACTACTGTTACAGTTAATTCCAAAGGATCAGTCATGGATGCGGGAAAATTTCTTATTAGTGACCAGCTACGCTATCACTGAAACTAAAAATGGCGTAAAGATTATGTGCATACAGATCAATAAATAGATCAATAAAGTTTAAAATTTTAACATAAGTGTAACAGAATAATATTAAGGCAGGGGAAATAGGAATATGCGCGGCGATAAAGCTAAAAATATTAGTAGATGTTCCTGTAAAAATGCAAGGACCAGCAGGTTCTTAATACCTGCTCTTCTTCTGGTCCTTTCTGAGGAACCTTCCCATGGGTATGAACTCACTGAGAAATATACTGTGTTTGGTTTTACAGAAGCAGATTCTGATCCCGGTGCGGTATACAGGACCTTGAAGCTTTTGGGTTCTGGTGGATTCATAAGATCAAAATGGAAGACTGATGAGCCCGGCCCGGCAAAAAAGGTCTATTCAATAACTGATAAAGGATCAAAACTATTATCTAGCTGGGCAAAGGAAATAAAAGAAAGAAGGGAAACATTGGAATTTTTTCTTAAAAGATACGATAAACTTAAAAATAATTAATAAGCCTGCCACGGCCTACCGGACAGCAGCTAAAAGTAAGTTTCATTTATTACCCTAAGAATTTGTATGTGCTTCAAGGTCTCACATGCATAAAGCACTGAATAATCGCTATAAGATATTACCGTCTCCAATAATCTTTAAAAGATACCCAGCATCTCCTGATGAGCATATCAAAGGAACTGTCACCGGATGTACCTGAACCGCACCTATCCGGCCAACTACCCATAAGCTCTTCCCTCCTTGATACAGCCCTCTGAAGGCTGCGGCCGAATGTATCAAGATATTGTTTTTCTATATCCGTAAGGAGCTCCATATTATTAT
>CAZKVA010000066.1:0-9500 GCA_964556035.1 uncultured Actinomycetota bacterium | reverse complement strand
AGCATTTTATTTATTACATCTATATCACCGCAACCAGTATCGATCAATATTGTATGGCCATTACCTTTTAATATAAAAAGATAGGTATAAAGACTGTATTCCTTTTCCCAATCACTCAGAAAGAACATTTCCGGTCCCGGAGCCTTAGTAGAACCGTTTTTGTAGATCTCGATTTTGTAATTCATTTCTATCTCCAGATTATTTTGATTTTCTATTAGTTGTTAAGTCAATCATCCACTACATTTATCATCATTCCATTATTGATCATGATTCCACCTTCCACAAAAATAGTAGAACCTGTAATATAATCTGAGTCACTTGATGAAAGAAATACAGCAGCTTTCCCCATATCTTCAGGGGTACCCCACCTATGCAAAGGAATTATCTTATTTAGTCTTTCTACCAGACCGGGGAACTTTTCAACCTGCTCCTTATTTATATCAGTTATAACTGCGCCTGCTGCTATGACATTAACATTGACCTTATGCTCTGATAATTCAAGAGCCATTACCCGGGCAAGCATCTTTATTCCACTTTTTGTTATACTGTACACGCCCTGAGATGCATTAGGGACTTCCTGGTTAAAGGAGCTAACAAATACAACTTTACCAGGTTTTTTATTCTTTACGAAATACTTTGCCGCCTCCTGACCAATATTGAATGAACCCACCAAATTGATATTTACCTGTAAGTCCCATGATTCTTTTGTAATTTCCAGAAATGGCTGCATTTCCACTACTCCGGCATTACCGATAACAATATCTAATTCATTTTTATCATTAATGATTTTGAACATTTCATTAACTGAATCCTTATCTGATACATCGGCTTTTAAAGCATAGGCGTCTACTCCAAGAGACCTAATATCTGATACAGTCTTATTTGCTTTAGTATCAGAAGAAACAAAATTTACTACTATATTACAGCCCTCTTTTGCAAGTTCTAAACAGATCCCTCTACCAATACCTCTACTCCCCCCGGTGACAAGGGCCCATTTATTGTCTAATTTCATTTATTTTCCTTCCGGTAAAGTTTTTAATATCCATTGATTCATAATTTAAGAAGAGTTATTGACAGTCTATATTTAATTATCAAAAATCGGTAATCTAATTATTCGTTTTTAATCAAGCAGCTCACCGTTATCATAATCGAAAATTATATCAAGTTTTTTCATAGTACTTTTCAGATCAGGTTTTGATTTTGTCATGGGCAAAGTAATTTTATTCCATTTTTTAAGCCCTTCATCATTTTCAAAGATTTCCATCATTTTTTCATAGTCTTCAACTTCCAGGTATATAAAAACAAAATTATTATATAGAAAGATCTCTTCCTTTATCACACCAGCCTTTTTATTTACTTCGACGATCTCAGGCCAAACATTTTCTTTCTTATGTACTTCTATATAATCATTTACTTTATCTTCCCTTAACTCCATCATCCATACTACTTTTTCCATCTTTACTCCAATCTTTATTCTTTACGATTTTAGCATAATAGATCGAAACAACTCTAATATTTTTTCTATTCACACATTGATCAGCTTGTCATCATTTTCCTGGACCGTTTTTAAACAGTTACTCACAAACGCTATTAACTGGAAGTATTTTTAAGTACTGCCAGTCTGTAAAGATTTACCAGTCTTGAGGTAATGTCCCCAGGGACAGATCCCCTGACACTATGAATATTTATTTTTTTTACCGGCAGTATCTCTATGACTGAATTAGTCAATAAAACTTCCCTTGCATCTATGAGATCGCGGTAATGGATTTTTTTCTCCCTTACTTTGATGTCATTTTCCCTGCAAAGGCCGGTCACTGCACTTCTTGTCACTCCGGGTAATATATTTTGTGAAAGTGAGGGAGTATAGACAGTATCATTCCTGACAATAAATATATTTGTAGCCGCGCCTTCAAGTACCAGTTTGTCAGCCGTAAGAAAAAAAGCCTCATATGCATTCTTTAAGAAAGCTTCGTTTTTTGCATAAAGATTCTCAAAATAATTCATAAGCTTATGAGTATAGGCTGGATTTCTGGTTGATATCCTCTTTATTGTAGAGGAAACAATATCCACGCCCCTTGAGTAAAGAGCAGGAGGAGGAACCTGGAGCTTTTTTGTGATTATTATAAGTGAAGCATTATATTTGCCGCTGAAGCTAAAATCACCCGAATGCTCCCCTCTTGTGACCATTATTTTTATATAAGCATCATTTTTTAACAGTCTGTTTTTTCTAAGAGTCTTTTCTACCGCTTCCCTGATATGCTTCTTATTAAAGCCGTAATTGAACCTTAGTGCCCTGAGGCTACCAAAAAGCCTTTCCAGGTGTTGGGAAAACATAAAGATATTTCCCCTATAGCTTCTCAAAGTCTCAAATACTCCATCACCAAAAGCAAACCCCCTGTCAGTTATCGGGATCTTTGCCCTGGCGGATAAAAACAATTTACCATTGATATAGATATACTCAAACATAGCTATGCTCCCGGGATAATAATTTCACATTAAATTGACTTACACCACATCATATTGCCAACTTCTATCTGCTTAAAAGATTATTCTTTTTAAAGAAATTAAGAGTATCCTCCAGGGCAATACCCTTATCCAGTGTTTCCTGATACTCCATCTTGGGATCAGAGTCTACCACGATCCCTCCTCCGACATTATAGTAGAATTCATTATCCTTCATTATAAAGGTTCTGATGACAATATTTAAGTCCATGTTGCCGTCAATTGATATATATCCTATTGAGCCTGTATATACACCCCTGCTTGAAGGTTCCAGTTCATCTATTATTTTTATGGCCCTTATTTTTGGTGCCCCGGTAATCGATCCACCCGGAAAAGCCGCCTTTAAAATATCAGCAGCATCGATTCCCATTTTTACTTTTCCGGTTACTGTAGAAACTGTGTGAAAGACTCTTGCATACTTCTCTATGACTGCATGCCCTGCTACTTCTACAGAACCATAATAGCAGAATTTTCCAAGATCATTACGTTCAAGATCGACGATCATATTAAGCTCTGCGCGGTCCTTTGGACTTTCTGCAAGTTCCTTTGCATATTTTGCATCTTCCTCACTATTCTTACCCCTAGGTCTGGTCCCCTTTATCGGTCTTGTCTCTATTCTGTCACCTTTTTGATAAAGGAATCTTTCGGGGGAAGAACTACCAATAGTAAATCCCGGGAATCCAAGATATGCAGAAAAGGGTGCGGCGTTTTTCTTTCTCAAAATATAATACATGTCCATAGGATCGATTTTTGCCTCCGACTGAAATCTTTGTGAAAAATTAACCTGGTAGATATCACCATCATGTATGTGTTCTTTAGTTCTCTTTACGCCCTCAAGGTATTCCTTTTTGCTCATATTCGGCTTAAGTTTTATGGAAACATCGTCGCCCTTTAAATATTTATTTATTATGTCTTTATGGATATCTTTTTTCTTTTCATCAAGTGTACTTTGAAAGTTTTCAAAATCCGTCTTTGCCCTTTCCATTATCCCCGTATCTTCAATCCCGGGACCTGCCAGGTTTGCAGGTTCAAATAATTCCCTGATCCTGTTATCCTGAATATTATCAGAATTTTGTGCATCTCCCGTAGGGCAGACAATGAAATTTCTTATAAAATACCACTGCTTTTTTTGATGGTTCCAGGCCAGTACTTTATTATAATAATTCTGGTAAATAATAGGGATACTTATATCATCAATAGTGCTGTGTGGCAGCTCTTCTATATAATCCTTAAGATCATATGAAAAATATCCCATAAACCCCCCGATAAAATCAGGGATATTTTTATCTTCTCTCCTGGCTAATAGTTTTATTTCACCAATACTGCCGCCCTTGATATAGAGGACCTTGATATTATCTCTTTTATCTTCTTCCAGATGATAGATAAAATTATTAAGATTTTCCTTGAAGTATTTTAAGGGATGATGATAGGAAAAATTGTTTATTTTTTTTGAAATATTGATAAATTCATTTTTCAGCCCATAGCTCTTTATCGTAAAAGAGGGTTCCCAGCCAATATATGAAAACCTGGAATATTTATCAGGCAGCAGGCTGCTATCTAAAAAACATAAATAATCGGACCCACTTAACTGATATGCAATATCCTGGGGACTTAAGCTAATATCGACTTCTGTGATTGTAGATATTATTCTCATAGATAAATAAAATTTTCCAAAATCCTCATCCCGCTGTCTGTAAGGAAAGATTCGGGATGGAACTGAATGCCCTCTAGCGGATAATCTATATGTCTTACGCCCATCACTATACCATCTTCGGTATGTGCAGTTATTTCCAGAAAAGAAGGTACTGTATCTTTTTTTATAATAAGGGAATGATAACGGGCTGCGGTAAAGGGGTTATCCACTCCTTTGTAAATTGTTTTTCCGTCATGATGAACCTCGGATGTCTTTCCATGTACCACAGTTCCGGAATTAATGACTTCGGCACCAAAAACTTCTCCTATGGATTGATGTCCGAGGCATACACCGAGGATAGGTATCTCTTTATAAAATCTCTTGATCAGGTCCTTTGATATCCCTGCATCATCGGGCCTGCCGGGCCCGGGAGAGATGACTATTTTTGAAGGTCTCATTGTTTCTATCTCTTCAAGGTCTATCTTGTCATTCCTCCTGACTTTTATATTCTCCCCGAGGATGCCCAGAAACTGGACCAGGTTAAAAGTAAAGGAATCATAATTATCTATCATCAATATATCAATTTTTTTAGTATTTTTCTTTTCTTTAGCCAGTATCATCTTTTCCTTTCTGCCAATAAAAGAAATTATATTCAAATATATGAAAAATCACAAAAAGAAATTATAATTATAATTCTAGAGAAGTTTTTATTGCAGTAAAAAAATATTATCAGCACTATTTACCAAACATAAATAAATAATGGATTATAAAAATATTGATTTTTTTTATATAAGCTATAAAATTTTTTCTTATGATAACAGTTGGGAACCTTACAAAAGAATTTGAGACAGTAACCGCCGTCGAGGACATATCCTTTAGTATAGATGAAGGTGAGATATTTGGTTTCCTTGGCCCCAATGGAGCTGGAAAGACGACCACGATCAGGATACTTTCTACCCTTATTTCCCCAACCTCTGGAAATATCACAATTGATGGGAAGGACCCAAAGACAGATGGAGAATACATAAGGTCTATCATCGGGCTTCTGACTGAGTCGCCCGGACTATATGAGAAGATATCCGCATATGATAATCTTGATTACTTTTCGAGCTTCTATGATATGCCGGGTAAACTGAGGAGGGCCAATATAGAAAAATATCTTAAGATGTTTGGTCTGTGGGAGAGAAAGGATGACCTTGCCGGCACTTATTCCAAAGGTATGAAACAAAAACTTGCACTGACCCGTGCACTCATCCATGAACCCAGGGTACTTTTCCTGGATGAGCCTACGGCCGGACTTGATCCTGAAAGTGCCCATATGGTAAGAAGTTTTATAGAAAGCCTTAAAAAGGAAAAGATCACCGTATTTCTCTGCACTCATAATCTATTAGAAGCTTCAAGCCTCTCTGACAGGATATGTTTCATTAAAAAAAAGATAATAAGGATAGCATCGCTCGGCGAGCTTCAAAATCATGATAGACACAGGAAGGTAGAGATAGTCTTTGGTAGTGATGCTAAGAGATTTGTTCCAGTCCTAAAAAGTATCAAGAACATACTTGAAGTGGATATAAATAAGAATAAGGCAATACTGCTTGTTGATGAACCTGAAAAATCAAATCCTGGTATCGTCAGGGAACTTACTGCAAATGATATAGATATCCTGTATTTAAATGAGATCAAGGCATCACTTGAGGAGATATACCTGGACCTTGTAAAGGATGAGGAAACTAAATGAAAAATTCACTGATAATATTTAAAAAGGAAATAAAAGAAGTACTTAAAAATAAGAATATCTGGCTGCCAATACTCATCATCACCGTTATCTTCTCTATTGCAATGCCCCTTATCATAACAATTGCAAGCGGCTCAATACTGGAGGATGAGGATACCGCAAAATTCATGAGTAAAGTCTTCGGACAGGTCGATGATCCTGAAAAAGTATTTATTGGATTTATTATAAAACAATTCCTGATCTTTTTACTGATGATCCCTGCTATGGTACCAAGTCTTATCGCACCGGCGTCGGTACTTATGGAAAAAGAAAATAATACATTGGAACCTCTCCTGGGTACACCTATTAAGACACGGGAACTGCTGTTTGGTAAGTCACTTACTGCAATGGTGCCGGCATTTGTAATATCTACTATAAATTTTTTAATACTGATACTGGTGGTGGATGTGGTCCTCTATATAAAGATGGGCTATGCCCCACTGCCCACAGTAGAATGGCTTATAGTCGCTTTTATACTTAGCCCGATTCTTTCTTTCCTGCTTACAATGATCAGTATTATAGTATCTTCCAAATCCACAGATATAAGGTCAGCACAGGGAATAGGTTCAGTTATTATATTTCCTATTTATTTGATAATAGGCCTGCAGATCGCAGGTTTTTTCCTTATAAATATCACATATCTTCTGCTCGGATGTCTCGGTTTCCTCATATTATGTCCAATTCTTCTAAGGATAGCGGTAAGGGTATTTGACAGGGAAAACATCCTTACAAAATGGAAAATGAAAGCTTAGAATAATATCATAGCCGACCCTTTTTAGCTAAATGATTATTTCGCTAACCTATATATCTCTACAATGTCATCCTTTTTAAGTTTTCTGAACTGCCCAATAGGTCCATCTTCGACGGCTTTAGCTGCCATCTCTTCAAATCTGTCTTCCCCTATACCTATTTCACCTAAACTTACTGGAAGACCGACTTCCCTGTAAAAGGCCTCAACCCTTGAAATCCCCTCAAGTGCAGTCTTTTTAAGATCATCTAAATCAGTACTAACATCCCAGATTCTCTGGGCAAACTGGGCAAACTTTAAGACATTATCCTTATAGACATATTTCATCCAGGCTGGAAATATTATTGCCAGACCTTCTCCATGAGGAATATCATATATGCCTGAAAGCTCATGCTCGATCATATGGGAAGCCCAATCACTTGTCCTTCCTGTAGCCAATAGATCATTATGTGCTATACTTCCGGACCACATTATTTCAGCCCTGGCATTATAATCTTTAAGGTCCTTTAGGACCAATCTGGTATTATTGATCACTGTTTTCATCGTAGCCTCTGCAAGTCTATCTGTAAGCTCGACATTCTTTACCTGTGTAAAATACCTTTCATAGATATGGGCCAGTATATCTGATATTCCAATAACTGTTTGTCTGGCGGATAAGGTAAATGTTATTTCAGGATTGAGTATTGAAAATTTAGAGATCAGCGGTTCCCCACCTGCGGGCCTTTTGTACCAACCGTCCTCATCAGTTATGACACTGTCCGGACTGACTTCGCTTCCAGCCGCCGGTATGGTAAGCACTACTCCCAGAGGAAGGGCCTTGTCTATAGCTTTGTCTCCTGTATAGAAGTCCCACACATCACCATCATATTTTGCTCCGGCTGCAATAGCCTTCGCAGAATCAATAGTGCTGCCTCCGCCCACTACAAGAATGAAATCAATATTCTGTTTTTTACAAATATCAATTCCTTCCCTTGCCAGGCTTAACCTGGGATTGGGTTTAACACCGCCTAGCTCTACCACTTTGATATTTTCTTTCTTAAGTGATCTAATCACCTTATCATATAGACCAGTTCTTTTAATACTTCCCTGGCCATAATGAAGCATTATTTTTTTTCCGTATTTTTTAGTTTCCTTACCCACTTTATCTTCAGAACCTCTACCAAAGATGATCCTGGTAGGCCTGTAAAATCTAAAATTTTCCATCAGCTACCTTCTGATATATTCTTCAACTAAAAATATCATTTACTGCAAACACTATATGCTGTCACATAATATTAATTTAAATATTTTATATAATGGTCTTTACCTTATCTGCCAGAGCTCTTCCCAGTTTAGCATGTTCCGCCTCTTCAAAGTGCACTCCGTCGATCGGGCTGGATTTAATAACTTTACCTGCATCCAGAAACCCGCATCCAAGTTGTTTTGATATTCTCTGGTAATAATTTGCCAGCTTCTTTGATTTTTCTGTACCACCCTCAAGAAATTCACCAAACTCGCTCAATTTTCCCAGAGGAGGAGGACTGACGACAAGTATCTCCGGGGGCTTACCTTCCATGTTTGTGCCGCTTCCTTTTATTATCCCGATCAATACTCCTATGCTCATAGCTATATCATAAGCTGTCACTGAAAACCTCATTTTAAGATCATTGGTACCAAGCATAAGCAGTACAAGACCTATCGGAGCATGGGACAGCAGGCAGGGAAGTAAATATTTTTCCCCGTTTTTGTCTTCACCTTCGACCGGGTCATCCCATACTGTAGTCCTTCCGGGAAGTCCCTCCTCAATAATATGGTACCCATTCCCGAGCTCATTTGACATTATACCGGTCCATCTCTTATTTTCATCGAACCGGTGCTGGGCAAAAACAACCGGGGTGTCCAGCGAATTAAAGCTGATCGGATTCCAGCCAAAAGTATTAGAATCTCCATAACATAGTACTGTTTTCATTTTGATTTCCCTCCTCTTATTAAATAATCAATATTTAAAGTTTATAATAATGCATTAAATCTTTAAATACAGAGATATCAAAAAACATATTTAATAATATTTTAAAGTTACTTCCTTTTCTGTTTATCGCATAATGTCGAATAAGGACATAAACTGCAGGAAAGATCCTTCTTTCTTCTTCCAAACAGAATCCATACCAGGAATCCTGCTGCTGATACTCCAATTATGCTTATAATGATTATTTCCCAGATCTCCATTTACCTGACCCTTATCTTTTCCAATAAAAAAATATTATGTTTTATTCCAATTTAATCATATGATCTATAAATTACCCGGTAAACATATATAGCACCCTGCCAGGCAGCTATAAAGACATAAAGAAACTTCCAACCTGATAGACCACAAATGCCACTACCCAGGCAAGTGCCGAAGTGTATCCCATCTGAAAAAACATCTCCTTTGTCCCCGCTTCCCTCCTGAATACCACCATGCTGGCAAGGCACGGAAAATATAGAAGTACAAATAGCATAAAAGTATATCCTTTTAGCGGGTCATAACTTTCCTTTAGTTTCTGCTGCAGCCCCACAGATCCTTCATTGGCCCCTTGAAGGCTGAAAAGCGTGCTAAAATTGGATACAATTACTTCCTTTGCAGCAATACCTGAAATAGCTACTACTACCATCCTCCAATCAAAACCAAGCGGCCTGAAGACCGGTTCAAGAAATTTTCCTGTCCTTCCCGCAGCAGAGAATTCCAGCTTTTCCGCTGCAATCCTGCCTTCTATTTCTGCAACTGCCTCCATATAAGTCTCTTCAGTTATCTCACCTGAATTATGGGACTCTTCTAATAAAGTTATCCCGGCTTCAAAATCTTCAGAATAATCATCAGCTCCCAGTAT
>CAZKVA010000065.1:0-9675 GCA_964556035.1 uncultured Actinomycetota bacterium | reverse complement strand
TGACATTGCAGTAAAGACTGATTATATAGAGAAAGGCGAAGTCGCACTTTCACAAAATCAGTCACTCTTTGATAAATTGCTAAGTATCCTGCCCGAAGGTGAAATAGAGACTTATGAGGAAGATGGATATACTCATTTTTCTTCTGAGATGACTTTTGAGGATGTCAACTTTTTAAAACACATATCCATAGATAATTTTTCCGATAATCCTTCAGAAAGATTCATCGCAAAGATGGAGCTTGACGATTACTTCCTTCATAGTGAAGTCTTTTTTGAAGATTATGTGGATATGAAGATCGATGATACGCTTCTGGCCTCGGGTGATGATAATTCAGACTTTAACCGGCTGCATGATCTGGCAAGTGCCGACAGCGACATACTTGCCATAACTTACCAGGTGAAGTTTCCTGTAAAAATAGTCGAGTCAAATGCTGACCTTATCGGTGATGATAATATTGCAATATGGAATATACCTTATGGGCAGGAACAAAATATCCATATAGAGGGAAGGAAAACCAAGTTCCTTTCATATTTCCTGATCGTCGTCCTTGGGCTGATCGGTCTTTTTATATTATTCATTGTCTTTGCCCTGCTATTCAGCAGCCGCAGGAAAAGGCTTTCTTCCTCAAAGAGGCCGGCCAGGACATACGATAATTATTTTAAAAAAGACAGATACTTCAACAGCGATGATGAGGATGAGGTATAGCGAATATGCAGAAACCCTACAGATTAAAAACCCCTTTAAATACAGATGACATAAAAAAGCTCAAAAGTGGAGATATGGTCTACTTGAGCGGGACCATCTATGGCGCCAGGGATGCTGCCCACAAAAGGATGCTTAAGACAATTGATGCGGGTGGCCGTCTCCCTATCGACCTTAAAGATATAGTAATATTTTATGTCGGCCCTTCTCCTACTCCTCCGGGAAAGAACAGTGGCAGTGTGGGACCTACTACGAGTACCCGCATGGACGGGATCACGGAACCACTGCTTGCAAGGGGTGTAAAGGCGATGATAGGCAAAGGTGCCAGGGGCGCTGGGCTTAAAAAAATGCTTCCTGTATACGGGTCTGTTTACTTTATAGCCATCGGGGGCATAGCCTCATATCTATCATCCAGGGTAAAGGCTATTGAAGTAGTCGCATATGATGATCTTGGGGCCGAGGCTATCCATAAGATCGAGGTCAAAGATTTTCCACTATTTGTGGCATATGATATCTATGGCGGGGATATCTTTGAAGAGGCTCTCCTGAGTGAGTGACACTGGATAAAAACCGCTACCGGAAGTGTTGCTATATGACAGGGGGCAAATTCGATATTACAGCCTATAGCTGTTGTGTCTCCTCCAAGACCCTGAGGTCCTATACCTGTATCGTTTACAGCTTTAAGTATCTTTTGTTCAAGCAACTCATATCTCTTATCGCTATTTCTGATCCCAAGTTCCCTAAAAGCAGCAATACGGGCCATCTTTGTCACTACCGAAGCTGTTCCTCCAATGCCTATACCCAGAATAACCGGCGGGCAGCATTTGGTCACATTGGCCCTGACAAGGTCGACTACAAGCTTTATGATATCTTCTTCGTCTATTGAGGGGTTCTGCATCTTAAGATATGAACAATTTTCACTGCCTCCGCCCTTAAGCGAGACTTCTATTTTAAGTCCCGGCTCATTTGTTAATTCAGTAGATATGAGTGCAGGTGTATTATATCCTGTGTTTACCCGGCTAAACAGGGGATCTGTAACTATTGATTTTCTTAAATAATTTTTACTATAGGCATCAGCTGTTGCATCATCCAGGTGTTTTTGCAGATCGCCGCTTTCATCTATGCAGATCCCGGGACCTATTTTTAGATTTATATATGTATTGCCGCAGTCCTGGCAGAGTGGAAGTCTTTCTTTGCTTGCAGAGCTCTCATTTTCAAGGATAAGTCCAAGGACTTCTTTTGCAGACTTCCCGGTTTCAGCGTCCAAATAATATTTTAATGCTCCGGTAATATCGGCAGGAAGTTCAAAGCTAGCTTTTGCTATCAGCTCCGCTACTTTGTTTTTTATTATTGTAATTTCTATACTTTTCATCTTTTCCCGGACAATCTGAATTAATGCAGAGATCCCAGGGTCTTCTTCCCTTGTTTATGATCTTTACCATAGGATACTGGCAGTGTTTACACAAGTCCTTTCCAGTCACAAGGAGGCCTTTCTGGGGTAGTGAAAAGGTGTTTTTACATTCAGGATAAGCATTGCACCCGATAAATCTTTTTTTAGAGGCCCTTGCTACCCTTACTATCAGGTCGCCCTTGCAGCCTTCATTGGTGCATTTTCCCACTACGGAATCTTCCTTTATGCCCTTCTTTATTTCATTTGCGATCTCTTCTTTTTCTTTCTGAAGCACTATCATTACTTCCCTCAGCATATCCCTGGACCTATCCACTACTTCTTTCCTGGTCTCGTCTCCATTTACTATGCCGTCCATATACATCTCAAGTTCAGAGGTCATCCCGGGTGAGGATATCTTCTCAGCATGTTTTTTGAGCATCTTTATGACTGCGATGGCTTTTTCTGAGGGTTCAAGCGGGTTCGGCCTTACATATCCCCTATTTGCCAGGGTTTGTATTATCGAATGCCTTGTAGCCTTTGTACCAAGGCCCAGCTCTTCCATCGTCTGTACAAGTTTTCCCTGGCTGTAGCGGGCAGGCGGTTTTGTCTCTTTTCCTTCAAGTGCCTTATTTATTAAAGTAAGTTCCTGTCCGGGTTTGAGTTCCGGTACAAATACATCTTTATGCTTATAATATGGATAATGCCCGATCCAGTTTTCTTCTATTATGCTGGAACCATTTGCTACAAATATTTCACCATTCACATCTATCTTTGCCGCCATGCTTTTCATCTTTGCTGCAGGGAGCAGAGTCGCTGCAAACCTTCTTACTATCAGCTCGTAAAGCTTCCATTCATCAGCCTTCAACTTTTCCTTTGGAGCCACAGAGGCCGGATGGATCGGAGGGTGATCAGTTGTCTTTTTTTTGCCCCTGGAAGGTGTTATTTTCTCAAGGGAAAGTATTGCTTTTGAAAGCTTGCTAAAATGTGGTGCCTCCCCAAGCGTTTTTACTATCGCTGCAAGATCGATCGTTGAGGGGTACACGGTATTATCCGTTCTCGGGTAGCTTATATATCCGTTCATATACAGGCTCTCTGCAATATTTATGGTCCTGGAAGCTGTAAATCCCATTGAGCTTCCACTCATGATAAGATTCGTGGTATTAAGCGGTGTTGGGGGTCTGATATCTTTTATGGATTCTTTTGCTTCAATGACTTTTCCTTTTTCACCCATCCTCGAATAAGCTGCTTCTGCGTCTTCCTTTTTGGTGAACTTTTTCTTTTTGTGAGCGGCTTCAAACTCCTCACCGCTACTGGTCTTAAATCTTGCTCCTATCTCCCAATAGGGTCTTGGCACAAAGGCCTTGATCTCAAGTTCCCTATCGACTATAAGTGCAAGTGTCGGAGTCTGCACTCTTCCTACAGACAGGAACTTATCCCTTACCTGAAATGTAGCAAGCGATATAAACCGTGTCAGGGTGGCTCCCCATATAAGGTCTATATCCTGCCTGGCCCTTCCCGCAAATGCAAGGTTTATATCTATTTTTCCGAGTTTTGCAAAAGCTTCACTTATATCTTTAGGTGTAATAGCAGAAAACTTGGCCCTGGTCGAGACCAGATTACTGTTCTTGTCCTGAGCAATCTGCAGAGCGTCGTAGCCGATAAGTTCACCCTCCCGGTCATAGTCAGTTGCAATGATGACCTCGCTTGCCTCCAATGCAACTTTTTTTAATGCCTTGATTATCATTTTCTGGATGGGAGCCTTTTCGATCTCTGCGTCTATAAGTGTTGCAGGATCCACCTTGAACCAGTTGGCGAATTCTTTTGGATAATCCACCTTAAGAATATGGCCCTTTAGTCCAATGACCTTATAATCCTCGCCATTTGACTTGAAGTGATGTACGGGTACTCCATATACTTTTTCATCGCCCGTTCCATTTTCTGCAAGGATTTCTGCGATTCTTTTTGCTGCTATTTCTTTTTCGCTTATTATAAGTTTCATAAATCTATAACTAATTCAACTTAAATGAATAAATAAACTATCTTAAAATGACTTGAGAATCCTTCTAAGAGTGAAATAATAACATTAAAATAAATAAAAATAAAATTTAAAAATTTCTTTTAAACCCGATTTTATCTTATAATTTAATCATGGGCCCTGGCTTTATACACTGGCCCTTAGATTATTATTTTATTTTTGAGGCTGATAGTTTAAAATAACAAAACCAGAACCTGGCAAAAACTATATGGAAAGAAACTATGAATACTATAGTTACACTAGCTGACAGGATCCAAAAACTAAAGGAAGAAAAAGATGCAGTGATCCTTGCCCATAATTACCAGATAGACGAGGTACAGGATATAGCTGATTTTGTCGGGGATTCTCTCCAGCTCAGCATCGAGGCAAGCAAGGTCCGGAGCAGCATCATCGTATTCTGCGGTGTCAATTTTATGGCAGAGACTGCAAAGATACTCAATCCGGACAAGATGGTCCTGCTGCCAGATAGTAATGCAGGCTGCCCCATGGCAGATATGATAACTGCTGACCAGTTAAGGGAACTTAAAGGACAGCATCCCGGAGCAGTAGTCATCTGCTATGTGAACTCGACAGCCGAAGTAAAGGCTTTGAGCGATATATGCTGCACATCTTCAAATGCCATAAAAGTTGTAGAGTCGGTACCGGAAGACAAAGATATAATCTTTATACCTGATAAATATCTCGGAAGCTATGTACAGGAAAAAACTGGAAGGAAGATGATATTCTGGAACGGTTGGTGCCCGACACATATCAGGATAAATGCCAAACAGATAATAGAACTGAAAAAGAAACACCTGGACTCAGAAGTGATAGTGCATCCTGAGAACACACCTGAAGTAATAGAAGTAGCAGACAGGGTTGAATCTACCGGTGGAATGCTCAAATATATGAAAAATTCCGATAATAAGTCTTTTATAATCGGTACCGAGGTAGGAATTATACACCGGCTCAAAAAAGAAAATCCGGATAAAGAATTCATCCCGGCTTTTACCAAAGCTATTTGTCCCGATATGAAACTTACAAATCTTGAAAAGATCCTATGGTCGCTGGAGGGAGAAGAGACTAAAATAGAGGTCCCGGAAGATATAGCCGTCAGGGCAAAATCAGCGATTGATAGGATGATAGCTTTAAAATAGCAAAGAAATTTTAATTTATTGATTATGATACCAAGATACCTTATAAATCCTTCATATGCAGTAAAGACTTATCCTTATTCTGATTGTATTATCATCGGAAGCGGGATAGCGGGACTTTCTACTGCCATCAGGCTCTCAAAACATAATATAAAAGTACTCACCAAGAGCTCTCCGTCTGATTCCACTACGTGGTATGCCCAGGGGGGAATAGCTGCGGCTATTAAAAAACCCGATGAGTGGAAAAAACATTATGAAGATACACTTATAGCTGGCCAGGGTCTTTCTGATGAAAAGGCAGTGGAGATACTGGTAAAGAATGCTCCGAGCATGATCGAGAAATTAATAGAGATAGGTACCAAATTCGATATTACCGGAGGAGAGATTAGCCTTACAACAGAGGGAGGACACAGCCATGCGCGGGTCCTTCATGCCGGAGGAGATGCAACAGGAGAAGAGATAGAAAAAAAACTTGTCTCCTTTACCAGGGAACTTAAGCATGTTGATTTCAGGCCGGATTATTTCGTCCTTGACATACTTACTTCGTCTGACAGCTGTATTGGGGTGATCGGCCTTGACCTTTCCAGCAGAAGCATTGAAATACATCCATCGTCTAATGTACTTATCGCGAGCGGAGGCATTGGCCAGATCTATGAGCTTTCCACCAATCCGCCAATATCCACGGGCGATGGGGTTGCAATGGCTTATCGTGCCGGTGCTGAGATAATGGATATAGAGTTTGTCCAGTTCCACCCTACGGTCTTTAGGACCAATGATGATAAGCTCTTTTTAATAAGTGAAGCCTTAAGGGGAGAAGGAGCATACTTAAGGGATTGCACCGGTAACCGTTTCATGACGGGAAAACATCCCCGTGGGGAACTTGCACCCCGGGACATAGTAGTAAAAGAGATGATAAAGACAATGGATAAGAGCGGGTGCGATTTTGTTTACCTGGATGCCACTCATATTCCGGAGAGCCACCTGAAAATAAGGTTTCCAAATATAATATTTAAATTAAAGGAAAATGGCCTTGACCTTACAAAGGACCTTATAAAAGTATCTCCCGCCGAACATTATCTAAATGGTGGCATAAGGACCGGCTATGATGGAAGGACTAATATAGATGGTCTCTACTCATGCGGTGAGACAGCAGCTACCGGAGCCCATGGAGCAAACAGGCTTGCCAGCAATTCACTTATGGAAGGTCTTGTCTATGGCTGGAAGATCTATCAGGATATTGAAGATAGACTGAAGTCAAAAACGGTAAAAAAAGAAAAACAGGTGCTTTCAGGAGTGGAAAACATAATAAGGGAATCTGCAGGCATTTCAGATGCAAATAAAATTTCTAGAGGAACAAAGCTTGATATCCTGACTCTTGTCTCCAGTCTCAGAAATATGATGAGCCGCAAGGTCGGTATATTAAGAAATGGATCCAGGCTTGAAGAAGCCAGGGAGTTTATACAGTTCCATATCGGAAATAAAAACCTCTACAATAGGACCGATAAAGACATTGTAGAGTTCTCAAATATGCTTACTGTTGCAAGCCTCATAGTCAAATCAGCAGCCATCCGTGAGGAGAGCAGGGGAACCCATTTGAGATTTGATTTTCCGGACAAGGATGACAAAAACTGGAAAAAACATATAATACTTAAAAAAGACAAAGTATCTTTTAAGAATGCACGGTAGTTTATTTCAGTGATATTATCATGGGCCTTCTGACAGCTAAGGAAGGTTTTATTAAATATTTATAGCCGGATATAAGAGGATATGGTAAAAAAGATAGAAAAAAATGAAATACTTGATCTGATTAGAAGCACCATTGCCGAGGATATGGGTGGGTATGGAGATATTACATCCAGATACCTCATACCCGAAAAGAATAGATCAAATGGTTATATTGTCTGCAAGGAACCAGGGGGTGCAATACTTTCCGGGATAGATGTGGCATCTTATATATTTGATGAGATAGATCCTGAAATCAAAGTAGAACCACTTAAAAATGATGGGGACAGCCTTGATCTTATGGACAGGATCTGTGATATCAGCGGTTCTGCGATATCTATACTGAAGGCCGAAAGGACATGTCTTAATTTTATTCAGCATATGTCAGGGATAGCAACTCTTACGGGCAGATTTTCGAAGATCGCTTCTCCATATGAAGTCAGGGTAGTTGATACAAGAAAGACAAAGCCACTTCTCAGAAAGATCGAAAAATATGCAGTACTCTGTGGTGGCGGCTTTAATCACCGTTTCGGGCTTTTCGATGGTATCCTTATAAAGGATAATCATATAGCTGCTGCCGGAGGAGTCCTGAAAGCTATAGGATCCATAAGGGCAAACGCTCCACATACATTAAAGATAGAAGTGGAAGTCAAGGATTTTGACGAGCTGGAAGAAACTCTTGAAGGAAAAGCTGATATTATAATGCTTGATAATATGGCCCCAAAAGAAATGAGACGCGCAGTCAAGATCATCAGGGGGAAAAGAGAGGAAACTACCATTGAAGCTTCCGGCAATGTAAATCTTAATACCCTGGAAGATATCTGCAAGACTGGAATAGACATAGTCTCTGTGGGAGCGCTTACCCATTCCGCACCCGCAATAGATTTCTCACTGGAATTGGAATAAGGATTTTTATGTCCACCTTATAATATTTTTAATAGTGGTTGCCATTCTCACTATTATCAATGTGGCTAATTTTGCAATAAACTCCGAAGAAGTAACTCTCTGATTTCTATTCCCCCTGGGGTTCTGGGGATTTGCAGTACTTATGCACGGTCTGAAGACTTTTGTTTTCGGACATGGAAGCAGTTGGGAAAAACGTAAGATAAAAGAAGTAATGGATAAGATGGATGAGGAGAAATAAAAAAAGACCTGCTTTTAATAAGTAGATCTTTTTTACTGATATTTAAATTTATTTATTAAACTAAAATCTTTTTAAATCTGGCTGGCTACCATATCTCCTACTTCAGAAGTGCTATAACCCATTTTACCGGCACTCAAGCTCTTTATCTTAGTACAAACATCAGACACAGCTGTCTCTATAGCCTTTGCCGCTTCTGGTTCTCCAAGATGTTTTAACATCATCCTGCCGGCTTCTATTGCTGCCAGAGGATTAATGATATTCATCCCCGTATATTTAGGTGCAGATCCGCCTATAGGCTCAAACATGGATGTTCCCTCCGGATTGATATTTCCTCCCGCAGCGATACCCATACCTCCCTGGACCATAGCAGCAAGGTCAGTTATTATATCACCAAACATATTCGGTACTACCATCACATCAAACCACTCAGGATTCTTTACCATCCACATACATGCGGCATCGATATGATTATAATCAGTCTCTATTCCGGGATAACTTTCTTTCATCTCCATAAAGGCCCTGAACCAGAGATCCCCTACATTTGTCAGGACATTAGTCTTATTTACAAGAGTAAGCTTACCGGGTTTCCCTTCATCTTTTCTTTCCTTTGCAAGTTCGAAAGAATATTTAAGGCATCGGTCGACCATCTGCCGATCATATACCATTACCTGTGTGGCTACCTCATAGGGTGTTCCTTTTCTGGTAACTCCTCCATGTCCCGTGTATAATCCACCGGTATTTTCCCTTACGACTACAAGATCTATATCCTCCGGACCTTTATCTTTCAATGGACAATCTACTCCCGGATAAAGCTTTACCGGCCTTAAATTTATATACTGATCCATTGTAAATCTCAATTTCAGCAAGATGCCCAGCTCGAGGATACCCGGGGCAACATCCGGGTGGCCCATTGCGCCCAGATAGATAGCACGAAATTTTTTTAGGTCTTCTATCTCCTGATCAGATATGGTCTCTCCGGTCTTTTTATACCTTTCACCGCCAAAATCAAAATCAGTAAATGAAAAGTTTATCCCGAATTTCTTCCCGGCAGCTTCCAGTACTTTCTTGCCTTCTTCCACAACTTCAGGACCTGTTCCGTCCCCTCCTATAACTGCTATTTCATAGTGCCCTGGATCAGCCATTTTTTCTCTCCCATTCTAATGTTTAAAACAATCACTGGTATATTATATATAAATATACATATATTTCACTAAAAACTTTTGTTATCATGCAAGGTTTAATTGTAAGAACCTTAAGATTTTATTTTTCAAGATTTCTCCTGTTTTTTAGAAGTATTACAGAAAGTATGGGATAAATATTATCAATCCTACAACAACAGCAAGCAGTGAAGCGACAAGGACCGCCCCGGCAGAGATATTCTTTATATGCTCCGCTAGTATCCTGTATTCTTCTGTAACAAGGTCCACTGCATATTCAAGAGCTGTATTTATCATCTCGGTGACAAGCACCATGCTGCCGGCAAGCACGACAAAGAGCCATTCAGTACCGGTTATTTTAAAAATAAATCCAGCGATTATGGTTAGAGCA
>CAZKVA010000064.1:0-9775 GCA_964556035.1 uncultured Actinomycetota bacterium | reverse complement strand
TCCCTTAAAACTCCCAGGCATCCAGTAAGACTTCCTTCTGAGTTACGTAAAAAACCTACCTTAAGTTCCCCCCAAAAGGTTGACCTGTCTTTTCTTATATATTCATACTCCATAAGGGGTAAGTCAATTGTTTTATCTTTCTGGGCTAAGTCCAGATACTTTTTAAAAGAACTAATAGCTATTTTGTAGGAATCTTTTGTCATAATATCTTTTATTTTTATCCTACCCATATCCTTAGTCTCGTATCCAAAGATTTTAGTGGCAGAAGAGCTTGCATATTTAATATTAAAATTCATATCCTGAACAAATATAATATCATTTACATTTTCAGCCAGAAATTGGTATTTTTGCTCGCCTTCCTTTATCTTTTCTTCTGCTTCCTTCTTCTCCGATAAATCTATTGCTACCATTCTTAACCCCAAAAATGCTCCATCATCATCTTCTATAAGGTTACTATTTGCCAGGGCCTGGAAGTTGCTGCCATCTTTTCTTACTAGTGTGTATTCGTTTAAGCCAATTATTTGTTTTTTTTGTATTTTTTCAATATTTTCTTTAGCTTTACTTTTGTCTTCTTTCTTAATAATTTCAAATACATTCAGGCCTTTTCTTATATCCTCTTTAGTATAACCAGTGGCCTTTAATCCATAATTGTTTAAAAAAATAATATTAAATTCCCTATCAGTTCTTGCTACTATTTCAGGAAGTAGTTCCACTAGCTTTTTAAACTCTATTTTATTTTCTAAAGATATTATATTTTTTATACCGTGCTTCATTTTTAAGCTTTTTTATTTTATTAATTAAAATATTACTATTTCTATTGTAATATAAATTAAATATATTTTAAATATATTTTAACTATTTTATAATAATATATTAAATTAATTAATATATTTATTTATATTAGTTTAATATTTATTCTTTAGAAGAATGACCTAATATGTGAATAAGACTCAAGGGATGCATTTCGTGACACTTAAATTTCTTTTCTTTTATTATTTTTATAGTTTTTACATATATTATAATAATAAAAAACCATTGTTTCTTTGATATATAAGGTTAGAAAAGCTTTTTATACTTCTAGCCAGTACTTCCGAATCCACCTTCACCGCGTGAAGTGTTTTCAAGTTCATCAGTTATTTCAATTTCTACATTTTCAACTCTCTGTATTACAAGCTGGCATATTTTATCTCCACGCTTAATAATAATATCTTTTTCCGGATCAAGATTAATAAGTATTGCACAGACTTCACCCCTGTACCCGGAATCAATAAGACCCGGTGTATTCACCAGGCTTAAACCATTCTTTATGGCAAGGCCTGATTTTGGCTGTACAAAACCGGCATATCCTTCTGGGATGGCTATCTTTATGCCTGTAGGTACTTTTCTGCGCTCAGAGGGCCCTAGAATGCAATCTACGGCACTGTAGAGGTCAAGCCCAGCATCACCTATATGAGCATATTCAGGTTTTTTTAATGTCTTATCAAGTTTTTGTATTTTAAGTTTTATCATTTTATACCTTCTTTTATGATTTTATATTTTCTAAGTATAGGTGTTTTACAAATATCAGGATATTAAAGTTAAGTAATTATATTCAAAAGTAAAAAACAAATATTTTTATATCTTATTTTATGCAGCGCAAATGTCAATATGAAAGGTTGAATTATATTGAATTAAGGACTACTGAAGAAATTTATTATCCGCAGCTACTCCAACCGCAATAACAAAAAAGACAATTTCCGCCATTCATCAGTCTGTCTCCACAATCAGGGCATATCAAATCTTTTTTTATCTCGGTAATGCTTTTTGGCTCTTCGTAAAGAGCTTCTAGAATGTCAATGTCAGTTACCATTTAAAACTCATTTCCATGGTCATAATAAACTATTCAAACTTAAAATATAGATCTAGTTTGATTTAAATATAGGTATAAAAACAGTTTTTCTGTCTATATAATCAGAAGATGAGATATCATTTATCTTTTTTAATTCTGATACAAATTTATTTTTTGTCTTTGAATCGGAATATTTCTCTGCAAGTTCATAGACGCTTGTAACATTATTCAAGCTGATCTTCATATACCTCATCGTGTCTACACCACTAAACTTATCCCTGCTGCTGTAAAAAGCAAAAAATACAAGGATACTAACTGCTACTACCAGGATAATAAAAAAGACTTTTTTAATGTTCATTGCTATTACCTTTGCCATTCCCTATCACCTTTTCATTAAATTCGTTTACTGTATTTGGTCTATTTTTGGACTACGAACATATGTTTGTTATTATAATACTACCGAACATATGTTTGTGTCAAATAATTTTTAAAAATATTTTTTTAAAACATCTACCCCATTAAAATTTATTATTACTTTTTCTGCATATTTTGTTAAAATAGTGGGTATTCTTAATATAAGATACACCAATATATTTACATATTGGATTTTTGAACAAACTACAAGGAGGAAAAATGGCAGAGATGTTTTATGACAAAGATATTGATATGGATATCCTGAAAGGTAAAAAAATAGCCATAATAGGATATGGCAGCCAGGGGCATGCGCAGTCACAGAATCTTAAGGAAAGCGGGATGGATGTAATAGTAGCAGAAGTACCTGAAAGCACTGCCTGGAAAAAGGCTGAAGAAAAAGGTTTTGAAGTTATGACAGCCGATAAAGCTTCAAAAGCTGCAGAAGTGATAATGATGCTGGTTCCAGATGAACTACAGGCTGGTATATATAAAAAATATATTGAACCCAATCTGGAAAACGGAAATATACTTTGTTTCTCCCACGGCTTCAATATCCATTTCAATCAGATCGTTCCTCAAGATGATATTGACGTAATAATGATCGCACCAAAAGGCCCGGGACATATTGTAAGAAGGATGTATACACAAAAAAGCGGAGTTCCGGCGATTATAGCCATATACCAGGATACTTCGGGGAAAGCAAAAGATTATGCACTCGCATATGCAAAAGGAATCGGTGCGGGAAGGGTCGGTATTATTACCACTACTTTCAAAGAAGAAACAGAAACAGACCTTTTTGGTGAACAAGTAGTTCTTTGCGGTGGAACTACGGAGTTAATAAGAGCTGGTTTTGATACCTTAACTGAAGCAGGTTATCAGCCGGAGATCGCTTATTTTGAGGTATTGCATGAATTAAAACTTATCGTTGACCTGATACATGAAGGTGGTATTGCATGGATGAGAAACTCCATAAGTGACACTGCGGAGTATGGAGATATAATGATCGGTAAAAAGATCATAACAGAGGATACTAGAAAAGCTATGAGAAAGATCCTTGAAGATATTCAGAGTGGCAGCTTTGCAAGGGATTGGATACTTGAAAATAAGGCTAACAGGCCAGTTTATAATGCTACTAAGAAAAAGGAATTAAATCATCCCATTGAAATTGTTGGTAAGAAATTAAGAAAGATGATGCCCTGGATAAAAAAAGCTGAATGATCGATTAGTTTTAAAAAGCGAACCTATGTTTGTCATGGGTTCGCTTTTTTGTTATAATAGCCAAAGATTATGATTATGAATAAAAATAATAATAAAATAAGTTCCAGACAGGAAAAGATACTGGATTTTATTGATAAAAAAATCAAAGATGAAGGTTATCCCCCATCAGTCAGGGAGATTGCAAAAGCAGTCAATCTAAGTTCTTCTGCTACAGTGCATTCTCATTTAAAGAAACTTGAAGCTCTTGGCTTTTTAAAAAGAAACCCATCCAAACCAAGAGCCATATCTGTTATATCCACCCACAACCAGGAGCCAGAAATGGACTTGTCTAAGAATAATCTGGTTTTTGTTCCTGTATTAGGAAATATAGCTGCCGGAAAGCCGATTCTGGCTGAGGAAAATATACAAGATTATTTTCCCCTTACTCCGGATTTTGTTAAGGGCCAGAATGAAGTATTTATGCTTAATGTCAGGGGTGACAGTATGGTAAATGCCGGTATAATGGATAGGGACCTTGTAGTAGTACGTAAGCAGGAAACTGCTATTAATGGTGAAATAATAGTTGCACTCCTTGAAGAAGAAGCTACCGTTAAAAGATTTTTCAAGGGGAAGACTGAAATAAAATTAATGCCTGAAAATGACTATATGGAACCTATGATCGTCAGTGATGTTACCATCCTTGGTAAAGTAATCGGCGTTATCAGGAAATATTTTTAATTTACTTTTCCACTTATTTTTTACAATCCATGCAGTAAACTTTTAATATATCCCTATATTTCGGTTCTATATTCAAATCAAAAATAATGCTGTTTTTTTTATCTTCTCTTTTTATTACTTTACATTTTTGATATATAAATGAAATTATTTTTTGGTCACTATATGATATTTTTACCCTAATGGCCAGATTATGTTTTTCAATATTGATCTTTATACTTTCCCTCAGATCCTCAAGTCCGGTACATTTCAGTGCAGATATAAAAATGCAGTCCCTGTGTTTTAGGCGCATGCTTTCCAGCAATACCTTTTCTATTTTATCAATCTTATTGAATACCATGATATAAGGTTTCCCCCATACTTCGATGTCTTTTAATACTTTTTTTACACTTAATATATTTGATTCAAAACCAGTATTGCTTATGTCTACTACAAGAAGGAGCAGATCAGATATCTTTAACTCTTCAAGTGTAGACTTAAAAGCTGCAATAAGCTGGTGAGGAAGTTTTTCTATAAAACCTACCGTATCAGTAAGAAGCACATCTGGCTTAACATCTAGATCAAGTTTTCTGGTAGTAGAATCAAGTGTAGAAAAAAGCATATTTTTTGCCTCTACGTCTGACTTTGTCAATGAATTCAAAAGCGTTGATTTACCACTATTAGTATATCCTACGAGAGCAGCCTGGAAAATATTATCATTTCTACTTTTTCTTTGTGTATCTCTTTGAATAGAGATCTGTTCGATCTTCTTTTCCAGGGCACTTATTTTATTTCTGATCTTTCTTCTATCAACCTCAAGTTGTGTCTCCCCTGGACCTCTGGTACCAATACCGCCTCCAAGTCTTGAGAGCTCGATTCCCTTTCCGATAAGTCTTGGTAGAAGATAATTTAACTGTGCAAGTCCAACCTGTAGTTTACCCTCTCTACTGCGGGCCCTTTGTGCAAATATATCAAGAATAAGCGCAGTTCTGTCCACTACACCTATATCAAGTTTTCTTTGCAAGTTTCTCTGCTGTGTCGGACTTATCTCATCGTCAAAGATTATAAGGTCAACTTCATTTTCCGAAAGTATATTCTTGATTATTTCAAGCCGGCCAGTACTTATAAAATATTTTGGATTTGGTTTTATTTGACGATAAGTAAGCACCTGTATGACTTCAGCACCTGCACTTATCGCTAAATTAGTGAGTTCACTGGTATTTTCATCAATAGTCATGCTGTGTCCACTATTATATGGGATGCTTTTGATTCTTTGAGTAAAACTTATAAAGACTAATAGGGCTTTTTCTTTTGCCATAAAAATATTTAATTTAAATAATAAATGTCTGGATATATGATTTAAAAAGTGCCGTCTACCCTATCCAGGGCTTCTTTTAACCTGTCATCTGAAATGGTGAGTGATATCCTAAAATAACCTTCTCCGAATTTCCCATAGGCACTTCCCGGAGTCACAACTACATTTGCCTCATCGAGCACAAGTTTTGCAAAAGATTTTGATGTATGACCCTCGGGGACTTTTGCCCATACATATATGGTAGCATTTGACTTATAATAATCAATTCCTATATTATCGAGAATACCTGTCACCATCTCTCTTCTTTTTTTATAGATCTTATTGTTTTCGCCGCTATATTCTTTATAATTTTTAAAAGCTTTTATTGCAGCATACTGGACAGCATTAAAAACACCTGAATCTACATTGGTCTTATATTTTCCAAGACTTGCAATCACTTCACTGTTTCCTACTGCACAACCAATTCTCCACCCGGTCATATTAAAAGTCTTTGAAAGAGAGTAGAATTCTATTCCTACCTCTTTTGATCCACTGGCATTTAAAAAGCTTACCGGGCTATTATCGCCAAAATAAGTATCAGAATATGCATTGTCATGGCATACGATTATATTATTCTTTAAAGCAAATTCTGCTAATCTATCATAAAAATCAATACCGCAAATAGCAGATGTAGGATTATTAGGATAATTTACATGCATTAGTTTTGCTTTTGCTGCGATATCTTTATCTATTCTATCCAGATCTATTATATAATCATTTTTTTCTTCCATAGGCATAATGTGGGTATGCCCTCCTGCAAACATTGTACCGATACTGTAAACAGGATATGAAGGATCGGGAACAAGCACATAATCTCCAGGATCGACATAAGTATATGCTATATTTGCTAAACCTTCTTTTGCACCCAATAATGGTATTACTTCATTGACCGGGTCTATTTTTACACTAAACCTATCCATATAGAAGTCTGCAACAGCCTCCCTGAAAAGATCCATTCCATAGCTAGAAGGATACTGATGGTTGACAGGATTTTCGGCTTCATCCTGAAGAGCTTCTATTATACCATTAGGTGTGGGAATATCCGGATCGCCGATTCCAAGACTGATCACATCAAGACCTTGATCTCTTTTTTCTTTAATGATCTTATCGATCTCAGCAAATAAATAAGGTGGTAAATCTTTAAGTCTTTTTGACTCTTCAATTTTCATTTATGAATTCCTTTCTATCATTTCTTCTATTTCAGTCCTTAACAGTAATTTATGGGTGTATTATTTATTTTATAGTTATCTTAAAATCATTATTTAAGAAAATATACCCCACTAAAACTATGCTCCGCTTCCCCTTCAAGAAAGACACTGGATGTGTCCCCTTTCCAGACAATATTAAGTATGCCACCTGGTACTTTTACTTTTACCATGGACCCGGCGATCTTCTTTAATTTAAATGTACTTACCGCTGCGGCACACGCACCGGTCCCGCAGGCTAATGTCTCACCTACTCCCCTCTCCCATACTCTCATTTTTATCTCACTTCCTGATAAGACCTTAACAAACTCAACATTTGTCTTATTGGGAAATAAGGGGTGTGCCTCCAGTAGTGGCCCCCAGACATTAAGAGGAATTTTTTCAAGATCATCATTTTCTTCAAGATAGACAATGCAGTGAGGATTTCCCATTGAAATACAATTTATTAAAAAATCTCCCTCTGGTGTATTTAATCTATAATCAAATACTTCCCCACCCTTTAGGGCAACCGGGATATCTTCTGGATTAAATATTGGAGGGCCCATATTAACCTTTATATTTCTTACATATCCATTAAATAAATCAAGCTCTATTATCTTTTCTCCTGCAAGAGTATCTATACTAAATTTATCCCTGGTACTTAATTTCATATCATGAATGAATTTTGACATGCATCTTATACCATTACCGCACATCTCTGCCTTGCTGCCATCCTGATTGTAGTAATCCATGTAAAAATCATAAATATCAGAATTTTTTACAAGTATCAGTCCGTCTGCACCAATACCAAAGTGCCTGTCGCACATCGATGCTATTTGTATTGATGAAAGTTCTATATTATCTGTAAAAGAATCTATAAGGATGAAGTCGTTTCCCTGACCATTAAGCTTTGAAAAATCAATACTTTCCATATTACAATTCCCCATCGATTATCTTTAAAGTATATATTAGTAAATCAAACATGTTATCATAATCATCTACTCTAATCCAATTAATCCTACTATCCCGTCCGAACCAGGTCATCTGTTTTTTTGCAAGTCTCCTGGAGTTTTTCTTCACCTCTTCTTTGCATTTATCAAGGTTCGTTATACCTTCAATATAGCTCACTACTTCCTTATATCCTACAGCTTGTTTGAGACTCAAAGAATCTTTGTAACCTCGTTCAATAAGGGATTCAACTTCTCTTACCAGGCCCCTGTCGAACATATCTTCCACTCTTTTCTCTATGTCCGTATAAAGTTGGCTTCTATCCTTTTTAAGGGCTATAAAAGTCACCTTATAGTCAGTCTTCCTGTCCCAGGATTTCTGAAACTGCGAAAATGGAATTCCTGAAAAGTGGAACACTTCCAGGGCCCTTATAATCCTCCGGCTGTCGTTTTCACTTATTTTTGAGGCATATTCACTATCTATTTCGAGCAATTTATTATAATGTTTTTTAGATCCATTTTTTTTAATATCCTCTTCAATGGCTTTACGGAATTCCCTGTCCTCTCCGGGACCTTTGTCCAGATCATCTATAATAGCCTTAATATATAGACCGGAACCTCCAACCATTACCGGGATCTTCCGGAATTTTAAAAATTTTTCGCCTATAATATTTTTTGCGGTATTTTTAAATTCCATCACCGACAGCTTATGGTCAGGTTCGAATATATCAACCATATACTGCTTGATACCGTAAGTCTCTGCATCTACCTTGTCTGTCCCTATATTCATTCTCCGGTATACTTGCATGGAATCTACAGAAATTATATCAGTATCTAAGAAACCAGAAATACTTATTCCAAGCTTGCTTTTACCGATACCCGTAGGACCGCATATTACTATGATCTTTTTGAAATTTATCAGTTTATTTTTCAATAGGTCTATATCTATTGAATGCTTTGCAAGGGTCCCCGCTAATTTTTTATACTCGCTTTTTTTAAGTATTTCCATATTTACTTCAATATTGCTTAAAGCTCCCCCATCATATGAAATGTCCTGGCACGGACAATCTTGACAGGAACTATCTTTCCAATAAGGTCGTTCTTTCCTTCAAAGTTTATTACGATATTGTTTCCCATTCTGCCCTTCAGCAATTTATCATCTTTATGGCTTTTACCTTCAACCAGCACTTCAACCTTCCTCCCAGAAAACTTCTCATTTTCCTCAAGGGATATCTGATTTTGTACCTGCAGCAGCTCATTGAACCATTTTTTCTTCTCCTCCAAAGAAACCGGGTCCTCCATCTTTGACGCATCTGTGCCCTCCCTGGGAGAATATATAAAAGTAAAGGCCCGGCCAAATCTGACTTTTTTTACCATATCAAGCGTATCTTCAAAATCTTTTCTCTCTTCACCCGGGAAACCTACTATTATATCTGAGGTTATTGTGGAGTTGCTAATACTGTTTCTAATATTATCTATAATATCCAGGTACTTTTCTCTTGAATATTTTCTATTCATTTTTTCAAGGATCCTATTTGAGCCCGCCTGCAATGGGAGATGAAAGTGGTTCACAATATTATCTCTTGCCCCAACGATCTTTATTAATTCGGGAGAACAATCTTTAGGATGTGAAGTCATAAACCTGATTCTCTTTAAGCCAGTAATGTCAGAGACACCTTCCAGAAGATTTGAAAAATTTATGCCCTTATCTATATCCTTACCGTAAGAGTTAACGTTCTGTCCCAGAAGAGTTACTTCTATTACTCCTCCAGACACTATCTCTTTAATGTTCCTAATAATACTATCCGGTTCTATAGATTTTTCTCTTCCCCTGACATACGGGACTATGCAGTATGAACAGAAATTGTTACATCCTGTCGTAACGGGCACAAGTGCCTGAAAACTTGAAATTCTTTTCACCTTATCAAGATCATAATCAAAGCCATCATCTATTATAGAGCATATGCTTTTTTTTCCTTTTATCCTCTGATCTATCAATGCTGGAAGTTCTGAAATATTATGGGTACCGAATACAATATCAACAAATGGACATTTTTTTTGTATCTGATCCCTGATGTTTTGCGCAGTACAGCCACCGACGCATATCAGCATGCCGGGATTAGCTTCCTTTATGGGT
>CAZKVA010000063.1:0-9800 GCA_964556035.1 uncultured Actinomycetota bacterium | reverse complement strand
ATATGCCCTTGTCTATGATCTCAAAACCCGAATCTTTGAGTATATACTCTATCGTAAAGTCATCAATCCTGATATCAGTTTTACTTGCCTGCCTGCCCTTGTCGAGCATTTCTGCAAGACCCCTGTTTTCCGGGACCGAGAAAAAAAAGAGCCCCTTCTTTTTTAATTTGCTGCTGCATACATTCACAAGATCATAAAAGAAGCGGGGATTTATCTCCAGGAATGCATTATTTGCAATGATCCCGTCAAATTTGGTCCTCTGTGCGATCTTTGATTTTAATATGCCGATCTCATCGAGGTCTTTGTCTTTATTTGTCGAACCCTTAGACTCTTCATCTACCTCAAGATAAAATACCTTGCCGATATCTCCATTTAAAACAATATTCCTGTCTTTGAGTTTATTCCTGGTGATCATCAGTACATTGGTGCATCCTTCAAAATTATCACTGATAATATTTGAGAGACGGCTGTTTTGAAATTCTACAAGCTCGTATATTTTTTTCTTATCGGCTGCATAGGATGCATTCTGGCAGTATTTCACAAGTGGTGCGGTCACATTTTCCCAGAAGAACCCGGACCTTATTTTCTTCATATTCTTACGGTATATGTCCTGAAGACTCTTATTGGTGAGCATGCTCTCAAGTACCCTTGCAAGCTGCGTCGTGTTTTCATATTTTACTACTTCCCCGATATTTTCTTCCTTGACGATCTTTGCTATTGAATCTCCTTCGGTTGTGATGACTGGAAGTCCGGCCCATATATAATCAAGTACTCTTGTCCTGTAGGAAAATTCTGTCTCTATTCTCTCCTGGTGAATGGAAAGCCCCACATCAGACTCCAGCAGAAGTGCCTGCCTCATCTCATAAGGTGTCCATTCATTAAAAAATACCTGTTTATTATATAGGTCCAGTTCTTTTGAAAGTTTTATGGCATCAAGGCATTTTTTCATTTCCGGAAGTTTTAGGTCAGGATGCTTTATGCCCATAAAAAGCATCTTTATATCGTTCCTGCTTCTTGTCGTCTCCCAGAGGGCTTTAATGACAGTTATCGGATCGAGCCAGTTCCATATGCCGCCTCCCCAGAGGGCCACTTTGTCCCCTTCCCTTAAGTTTGGGATCACTTCAGCCATTGAGATGCCTCCCCTTTTAGGAGGAGTCGAGGGGATGCCGAATGGGACGACATCGATAAGGGTCCTTAATGTATTATCAGAATCATAGCTATATGGGTTTATGCGCCCCATTGCACCCAGCATCCCGATCCAATAATCCCTCTGTTTTTCAGAGGCACATATGAAATAATCCCCTATGGTAAGCTGGAGCTTTATAATATTATTATTATTCCTGTCGATCCTTAGCCTCTCAGTCATATCCTGGTCCTTAAACATCTCCAGGCTTTCAAGATTAAATGGATTGTAGAGGTCTACTATTATTTTTCCGGTAAAATTTTTGAGGAATGGAAAATAATAAAGGATATGTCCCTGGATAAGTATGATATCTGCATTTTCCAGGACCCTTGAAAGTGAATTGAAATTTTTTGGATTATAGGACCTCGTCCTTATGCCTTCGACTTCTATGTCTATCTTGTTCGGTGTATGCAGGGTAACATCGGCAAATTTTGAAAGGATTTTCGAAAACTCAAAAAATCTTATACCCGGGCCGGCCATCTTTTTGCCGACAATATCATAGCTTATCAGGGATATCCTGGGTAATTTTTTCTTTACTTTAGATCCAAGCACCATCTTATTGCTCCCGGCTCTTAATTTATATTTAAAAGAATTTAAAGGAGCCTGTCCTAGACTTCTTTAAAAAGTAGTATTCATTTTAACTCTATTTTATTCAATATAAAATAATTATTTATTTTGACTCCAAGATTATACAGCAGCAGCAGTGTATTCATAAAATATGCATATAAAATAGATAATGCCTGGTCCTTTGTAGCTTTCCGGACGAGCCATCTTAACTCTGCAGGCATAAAGAAACGGATAAACTCCAGTACATCCAGGTTTATAATGGCACACCTTACCCTGTTCTTGTGATAATGCCTGTAAAACCTGCTTGAAAACTTCTTTATAGAGGCACCTTCAAAATGCCTGCATCTTGCGCGCATATTAGAAACTATTTGCCACCCGGCTTCCTTTAGCTTCAGGCAGTAATCAAGCTCTTCAAAATATACCGGCCTGTATCCCCTGTCAAAACCTCCGGCACTGGTAAAAAGTGAGAATCTGGTGGCAAAAAATGCACCAGTCACATAGTCCGCCTCTACAATATCTGCCCTTTTCTTATCCTCATCTTTATCGGCCATGGTCCCCTGGTCGATATCTGAAAGACTCATACCCGCACCATCATGGTAGGTTATAAAATTCGGAGTTACCTTGCCTGAAAGATGCTGCACAACATCTTTTTCATAATCAAGTATAAGACCCCCGCAGGCTCCTATGGTGCTTCTTCCTTCACCTTTAAAAGTAGCGGTCAGGTTTTCTAATGCTCCCGGCAATAAGCATATATCAGGATTAAGGAGTATAAGGTAGTCAAAACCAGCGGAGTTTTTTTTCTTTTTCCGTCCTCCTCCAGCTCCGATGCTGCCAAATACTGCGTGGTTTACCGCCCGTGCAAAACCAATATTTTTCCTAAGGGTAGTGAGTTTGAAATTTTCCGCATTAAAAGCGGTGGTCTGATTCCTCAAGTGCCTTATCCTGTGGACCGTGTCATCTGAGGAATCATTGTCTATTATCACCAGCCGCCAGTTCCTATGGTCCTGCTCTGTGATGGATGTCAGGCAATCTTCTATAAAATTTCCGCTATTATATGTGACTATGACGATAAGACTTTTATCTTCCATTATCCTGACCTGCAGGCTTCAACTTCCTTAAAGCTATCTTTAGATAATTATATATTTTGTAGGCAATACCTTTTTTTACAATACCCTCAAGCTCTGCTACCCGCCGGTCCCTTTCCTCTATCATCTTATTCTGCCTGTCCGCGATATCTTCAAGGTTGGCAAGTGCCTTTTCCTTTTCAAAAAATAACTTCCTTTCTTTCCCCCAGTCGGGAGAAACCCCGGGATCCTCTACCCAGGCCTGAAGTGATGCAGTCGTGCGGGAGAAATCAAACTCCCTGAACCCAAATTCCTTGCCGGCCCTTCCAGTGGCCTCTACCTCCCCGGGATTTTCCGCCAGAAAGATGAGTTTCCCGGCAAGATCTTGCGTATCGCCAGGCCTGAAGACATATCCTGCCCCGGCATCAGCCATTATATCTGTAAGCTCGCATACATTGGAAGACAGGACGCACAGTCCTGCCCTGAACCAGTCAAGGATACGGTTCTTGCTCCCCAGGCGTACCTCATAAATGTCTTTATCTATATTTATCCCGATATCTGCTTCAAGGTAATGGTCCGGTACGTCTTCTCCGGCTATCCATCCCTTCATCACAAATCTATCTGCAAACTCGCATGACTTTATCTTCGATAGGAAATGGGGATAAGTCTTGATATCCTGTTCGGGTATTTCGCCTCCCGTTGATACAAATCTTATCCGGGGATTTTTTTTCATTGCAAGCATGAGCCCATCGAACAGCGTATCTACATCGGTCCATGTATTGTATCCGCCCGTCCAGAGAATGACAAAATCTTTATCCCCTATTCCATCTTTTCCCCTTATGGCATTTTTTTTATGAACATATTCCTCTGCGGGAAGCCCGCATGGAATAGTATTTGTGAAGCTATAGCCCGAGGTATGCCTGTTGAGCCTTCCAACGGCTCCCAGCTCCCCTATGGTAGCGTACTGCTGCCTCTCCGACACACATGAAAAAATATCTGCTTCAGTAAGTATTTTGTACTCGCTGTTCCAGTAGTGAAACAGTGGTGTATCATCTCCATCCATATATGCCCTGGCCTGGGCCTCTGCCATTACGTGCCCAAAAAGGTCGGCCCATAAGGGAACAGGCTTGACGGACCTGGAATCCTGGCTGCCCTCCATGGCCTCTTTTAATTTAGCTCCTAAATATGAGGGATAGAAAGTACATCCTACCATGCAATCAGGGTCAAACCGCTGTGCTATCTCCTGGAGCCTGCCGGTATTTTCAAAATCATTCTTATTAAGGATATGGTACTGGAAATCATATTTACCGTATTTATACTGCTCATGGCTCTCGCTCTTAAAACCGGAAAGATAAGCTGAGGGAATAGCATAATTTACTATACAGAGCCTGTGGCCCTTTTCAAGCAGGGGGCGTACAAATTGCCATGTCCTTATTCCGGTACCATATACCTTTCTGTCATTTTCAAAAGGCATCGGGCTCATACCCAGTATAAAGATCTTTTTATGGTCCATATATCTTAAATAATATTAAATATTACAAATCCAGATCCTATTATAACAATTATATTATTATTCTAAATGAAAGATTTTATTGTAACCCTGAACTTAAGCTACTGAACTCTCAAACTCTTTGGTAGTTTAATATATTTAGTCAAGATTGTCTTATTTTCTTTTTTTAGCTACTCTTGCAGGAATACCTGCGGCAATAGAGAAGGCGGGGATATCCCTGGTTACTACAGCTCCAGCACCAATTACAGTATCTTCACCAATCCTCACATCATCAAAGACTTTGGAGCCAGCACCAAGCCAGCAGTTTTTTTCGATTTCTATGCCATGGGAAGGTTTTTCCTGCTCAGCAATAGGAATATCAATACTGGAATAAGCATGCCCTCCACCAATGATATAGACATAGGCCGCGATCAAAGTATTTTCACCTATTACTACTTTGCTTCCAGAGAATACTTCACTATTGAACCCGATATTGACATTTTTCTTAAGCACAATATCACCGTTTTTACAGCTCAGGATAGTACCCCTTCCGATAAAACCATGTTTACTGATGTGGATGCCATTATTGTTAAGTCCCTTTGCATCAAGCACACAATAATCATCTATTACTACATCATCTTCAATAGATATTTTATGAGGATGCCTTATGGTAAGAGATCTTCCAAAACTTACTCCCCTTCCTACTTTTTTAAAGAGTAGAGGGAAGAATAAATTCCGGAAAAATATACCTATCGCTCCACGCATATCCTGGAATAAGATCATTACGATCTCATACTTAAGTAAATTGAATATACCTTTTTTACCCACAAAAAGATTAATATATTTAGTTATCTTTGATTTATCCTTTGCGAAAAGTTCCTTCTGTATCTTATCTTCATATTTCTCTATTTTGATCAACTCTCTTTCCTTAATATTATCCTGTTTTGTATAATCTTAATAAATTTATCCTATACACCCTAAATATACCCATTCTCCAAATACCATTTGGCCGTCAAATGTACTCCTTCTTTCAAATCAAATGCCGGCTCATAGCCAAGTATGTTTTTTGCTTTCGATATATCAAAAGCCCTGTCTTTCTTAAAAAAAGCAACTCTCCTCTTGTAAAGAGGCGGCTCTTTCCTTAATGGCTTGTAAGCATACTCCATTAAGACGGATAAAATCTCAATTGGTTTATAGGGGATATGGATCCCTGGCGGTTTCACTCCAAATTCTTCCGCTATGATTCTGGACAATTCATTAAGTGTTGTATATTCTGATCCACCGATAATAAACACTTCTCCTGTAGAATTATTTTTTTGGGATGCCAGGATAAAGCCGGAGATAAGATCATCAATATAGACCATATGAAACAGGGCTTTCCCACTTCCAAGAATAAAGAATCTTCTTTTAGCGATCATCCTGAACATCTTTAAGAGCCTTAAGTCCCCGGGACCATATATGGCGCAGGGTCTTATGACTGATGCAGGAAGTCCTCTCTCTCTAACAGACTTAAGCACTTCTTTTTCTGCCGCACATTTTGATTGCTGATAGATATCATCAGGACTATAAAGCGCAGACTCATCTGAAGGCGGTTCATCTACCGAACTGACTACTCCGATCGTGCTACAGTGTATAAGCTTGGAAACATTATATTTTATACAGGCATTAATAATATTTTTGGTTCCCTCAAGATTTACTGCCCAATAAGAGGCTTCTGGCAGTTTTGCTTCCCGGTATGCAGCAGCTATATGAAATACTTTGTCTGTGTCTTTTACTGCCCGGTTAACATAATCTTTATCCGTAATGTCTCCCTGGATGATCTCTGCTCCCAGGTCTTTTAGGAATGCAGTATTGCTTGCCGGTCTTGCCAGTACCTTTACCTCACAGCCATCGTCTACTAGTCTCTTAACAAGATGGCTTCCGGTAAACCCTGTTCCTCCTGTAACCAGGATCTTCATATAAAATCTCCCCCTTGCAGGGCATTCTTCAATATTAGTTTTAGGAGAGTATATTAACATTTTTTCTGCTTTTCTTATATCACAATATTATAAAGGATTGATTTTTCAGATTATATAACTTTTACAAGATGAGTTCTGTTTGTACAAATATGATTTTTATATTACTATAATAAAAAGAAAAAACTTAAACAATTTTTATTATTTTTGTATGAGAGTTATCTTAATAATATTTTTAATATTATTCCTTATAATTTCCTCTCTATTTCTCATCACTTTTATCAGCAAGATATCACCTGATGGCCAGGATATGCTGCTCGCTGCTGAAAATGTTGATAATACATCTACAAATGATTTAACAGGGGATTCCAATATAAACAATATATCAGATATTGAACCTGATACCGTCTCTGACCTGGAGGGATTGGCAACTCCTGATAATGAGGAAGGTATGGGATCGGACGATACTGGTGCTACTGAGGAAAGTGATGAGGAGAACGATCAAAGTAATAGATCAAATACTTTAAGCTCTGAAGAATCAGCAAATAATGATGAAGAAGCTGTGGAACTAGATAATACTAATAAGGAGGATGACCCTGAAGATGATACTGTAAAAATCTACCTTGATGGAGACAGGGATAATGGAATATACCTTGGGGCAGCCACTTATGGAATAGAATCTTCCAGGGCAGCAGAGCTACATGGTACCGAATTCAAAGAAACTGGATTCAAGTTTGAGTGGAAAAATACTTCTCTTGAGATCGAACCGGGATCAACACATTTCATTTATATTTATTACTATAATAAAGAATCAGGTTGGGAATATATAAGGAAAGAGGTCAATATCCCCGGACAAAAATCTGGCAATAATGATATAAAGGTATTTATAGACCACCCAAAGGAACAAGAAGTAATAAGTGGATTATCTTATATAGACGGTTGGGCACTTGATATCAGTGTGACTGACAATACAGGAATAAGTAAAATAAAAATATACCTTGACGGCCCAATAGATTTTGGAAGACACCTGGGAGATGCGGATTATGGCATACCCCGCCAGGGTGTTGCTGATTTTTTTAAAAATAATAATTATCTTTACAGTGGATATAACCTTTCTCTGGGTGATCTAAGCCTGGAAGAGGGGACAAAACATACAGTATTCATATATGCTATAGACTCAAGTAATCCCAATATATTTAATTTTGAAAAAAGAGATATTTTTCTTGCAGGTAAGAAGGAAGAAAAATCGCTCATCGAAGCAACTGTAGACTTTGAGAACTTCATTACAAATAATACTTTAAATATTGAGGGTTATGCTATAAGCGAAGCATTTCAGGAAATATCCCAGGACTCAGAAGATGAAAACAATGATGAAGACTCCCAGGTTTCTTCATCATCAAATACCACTGGCTATTCCCTAAAGAGAATCGTGTTTATGTCTGATCAGGATGGAAATTATAATATTTTCAGTATGAGTCTGGATGGTTCTGACCGCCAGAGGCTTACGGATCATATTGGAGCAGATCAATACCCTGAAGTCTCGCCTGATAATCAAAAAATTGCATATACTGCTGATATAAATGGCGTATGGCAGATAATGATAATGGATTGGAATGGACAGAACAAAAGACAAATAACTCATAATAATTTTAGAAGTGCATATCCTACATGGTCGCATGATATGAAATATATTTATTTTGAAGCATCTATCGATGGGGATTGGGAAATATACAGAATAAATAGTGACGGAACAGGGCAAATAAGACTGACACATAATAGTCGTGGACATGACTGGCATCCAAATGCCCACCCATTTGATAATAAGATAATCTTTGAATCGGGGATGCCCGGACATGACAATATTTACATCATGAATGGTGATGGAACATCAGTTTACAGACTTTTTGGCAATGATGACAGGCGCAGGGTACCCTCTATCTCTAATGACTCTACAATGGTAACGTATACCAAGTACTTTGGAAGCAATTGTGAGGTTCATTATGCAAATATTCAGGACCAAAATGAAATAAGGATCTCTTATAATAATGATGCCGATGGGCATTCGACATTCTCACCTGATGATAAACTTATAGCATATGAACAAAGATCAGGGAGTCAGGAAAATATTATAATCTATAATATTGAAACCGGTCAAAGTACTAATATAACAAATTCTCCATATTATGACCTTGATCCAAGTTTTATGTACCGCTAGAGATCAGGCTAAGCGAATTATTCAATTGTCTCGTGCCTGTATTTTCTTTTCTGTACTAATTTTAGTCTTATCGATGATCCTGCAGCAACTCCGAGCCATATGGCCCAGATATCCGTCCGTGAAAAGAAGTAGAAATAAAGTTCACTTATGGTAGTACTTGAATTAAAGACTTTATTGACCAGTAAATTTGCGATTCCGGAATAAGAGAACAGTATTGCAAGAGCCGGAATTAGACCGACAAGTGCCAACACCTTTATATCATAATAATTCATATTTACCTTTAAGCGCATTCCAAGAGTTATTAAAAAACCTATTGAAAAACCAAGAATAAAAATAATAAAGTATTTTAAGAAAGTCAACAGACCTAATGGAAGATCATACTTTGCAAGTGCGTCAAGTATTGTATCATAATAGGCATATGCTGAATAATATAATAATATATTTATAAAACTTATGATTATCAGGATAAATCTCATTTTCTAACTTCTCTTTCCAATTCTAAATCAATCTAATCATAAATAAGACTAAAACCCTTCCTAAAGATCCTGCTCGCCCAATATCATTGCTTGGGTTCCATTACATTATCGTCACTCAATGTATACCTTATAGCATGTTTACGCCTGCCTTGAATAAAATTAGGTCTTACTGATGCGCCTATCGCAAAGCCAAACCATAAGGACCATAATACCTGTCTGGAGAATAAATAAAAGATTATCTCTTTAATATTATTATTTTCACTAAAAAACCGGGAAATAATAAAATTGGAAATAGTATCCCTTGAAAGCAGAAGCAGAAAGAAAGGGACTAAGCCTAATAATATCAGGCTCTTTACATCAAAATAACTTCTGTCTATCTTTGGTTGTAAAAACATTATTGCCATCAGACCAATACAGGATCCTATTATTATCAGTGTTAGATCTTTGAAAAAATTTTGAAAACCCGCAGACAGAAGTGTCGTTCCCAGGATCTCTAAAATATTATCATAATAAGCATAGATCAAAACATAGAGTAAGGTATTTATAAAAGAAACAATTATTAAAAATATCCTCATAGTCTGCTCCAAAAATATATTTCTGAATTTTTATATTATAGAGCTAAAAATACCACAAATCTTTAAAATATATAACCACTAACTCAGGAATGATGATCATTTTTTCTGTCCTATTCATTATTATCAATTATTGTATTTAGAATATTTAGAATATAAAAAATAAAAAAAATGTTTCAATACAAATGGTTTTAGGTTTAGAATAGTACTTTGTAATAAAAATAAAGTGGAAAGGGCTAGAGGTAAAAAAGTTCTATGAAGTTAAAAGTATTTTTAAAA
>CAZKVA010000062.1:0-9805 GCA_964556035.1 uncultured Actinomycetota bacterium | reverse complement strand
CAGGACTACAAGCCTGAGTTAAGTTCTCGGACAGGCTCCTGTCCGCTTAAGATAGTCGTGACCTAAAATTATAAAAAGAAATACATCTTAAAAAAACAAATGGATGAAGATAAATAGGAATAATAAATATTTCTTATGCCCGTTTTATAAGCTCTGATTATTTATATAATATCCATATTTATGGACAGCTTCTATCATTGCAATATAGTTTTCAGGTTTCACCCCGGGATGAATAGAGTTGGACGAGCTTATTATATATCCCCCTCCGGGTGAAGCTATATCAATAGTCTTCTTTACGGCCCTGTCAACTTCATCTGCCGAACCGTTCGGGAGAAGTTCCTGACAGTCTATATTACCTATTATACAGGCCTTATCCTTTAAATATTCCTTGACCTCGCCTATGTCCATGCATTGTGGCTGTATGGGGTGAATACCATCAAACCCCACCTCTATAAGATCATCAAGAATCTTCCAGATATTACCATCAGAATGCTTAATTATCTTAAGACCCTTGCTGTGTGAATATTCTACGATTTTTGCCAGGTATGGCTTTACATATTCTTTAAAATGATCTGGAGACATTATAAGATTTGTGCTCCCCGCAAGATCTCCCTCAACAGCAATGGCATCTATTCCCATACCAGCAGCATATTCTATTGCGGTCAGGTTAAAATCAGTGGTTATAGCGGCAAGTTTATGTACAAGTGAAGGCTCCAGCGCATAATCAATAAGGAGATTTTCCATACCTCCCCTCAGCTTCCAGCTAAGCTTGAATGGATCAGACAAAAGCAGGAAAACAGCTCTTTTGCTATCTGCTCTATCAATAATATAATGGGGTCCCTCAAAATCCTTATCCTTTAAGCTTTTTGCCATATCAAATCCGGCTGTGTCTTTAAGGCTTTTTATGGGCCCATCAAACGGAAGGGGCTGGCCGTGTTCTGAAAGATGATATTTTGTTCCAAACCTATCCACCGCTATATTATCATCAATACTATTAAGGCCCGTTGAGAAATAAGTCGTAAATGAATCCAGGTCGAGTTTTTCAGCTAGATGGTAATACATTTCAAGGGACTTGTGGCTTTCTTCCCCAAATCTTGTTTTTATATTTTCAGTATTTATAGAACCATTAATAAGAAGTTTTGCCAGTTTTATGATACTTGCTTCATCAATAAGAAGTTCAAAAGTCGGTACCCTGTCCGGGATTTCATTGTTTAATGCTTTAAGTATTCTTTCCCTGGAATCCATAGCACCTCCATAAATTTTTATTTGGCTCCAGCTATTTTCTCAGCATTTGCCCTTATCCTGTCTATATCTATATCGCCATCAGCATAATCTGTTTTAACTGCAGATTCTGCTACAGCCACTGCAACTGCCGGCATGATTTTTGGGTCAAATGGCTTAGGTATTATATAGTCATATGATAGCTCACTGGATATTATATCAGAAATAGCCCTTGCTGCAGCTAGCTTCATCTCTATATTTATCTCGTCTGCACCTGCATCAAGCGCTCCCCTGAATATTCCGGGAAAGACCAGTACATTGTTTACCTGGTTTGGGAAGTCGCTTCTTCCTGTTGCCATTATCTTGACTCCTGCGTCTCTGGCAAGCTTTGGTGATATTTCAGGCTCAGGATTTGCAAGAGCAAATATAATAGGATTATTTATCATGGTAGATATCATCTCTGTTGTCAATACATCTGCTGCGGATACCCCTATAAAGATATCTGCTTCCACTACTGCATCAGCAAGACTCCCCCGTATTTTCTTTAGATTAGTTATCTCAGCAATCTCCTGCTTGTATATATTCAGACCTCCTCTACCCTGATATATTATACCTTTTGAGTCGCACATTATTATATCATTTACATCTATATATTTTAGAAGGTTTGCAATAGAGATACCTGCTGCGCCTGCTCCATTTATTACTATCTTTGTATCCCTTATATCTTTTTTTAGCAACTTACATGCATTAAAGAGCCCGGCTAGCACCACTATTGCCGTACCATGCTGATCATCATGAAATGTCAGCATACCGGTCTCTTTCTTTAGCCTTGCCTCTATATCAAAGCAGCGGGGAGCTGATATGTCTTCAAGGTTTATGCCTGAAAATGAGGGTTCCAGCAACTTTACCGTTTCCACTATGGTGTCTACATCCTGGCTGTCCAGGCATATTGGAAATGCTGATACTCCCCCGAAGTTTTTAAAGAGAATGCATTTACCCTCCATTACGGGTAGGGCTGCGCGTGCTCCGATATTTCCAAGACCCAGAACTGCAGAGCCATCAGAAACTACAGCTATCATATTTCCCCTTGATGTATAAGTATTCAAGGTAGAGGGATCCTTAAATATTTCCCTGCAGGGTTCTGCTACTCCCGGAGAATATGCCAATGAGAGATCCTCATCTGTTTTAGTGGCTACCTTTGATACTACATCTATTTTTCCCCTGTATTTTTTGTGCATATTTAAAGATTTTTCGTAAATGTTCATCTGATTTCCCCCCTGATGATTAATTTGTATTTTCCTTTATTCCTATATGACAAAACGATACAATATTATAAGGATTATTTAATATATGTAAAGTTTTTTTGCCAAATAATCTATATTTGCATATAGTATACTTGCTTTGACAAGAATTGTCCTATTAACTAAAATGTAATCTTATTTTAACCGGGTATAAAATATTTCACGAAAGAACTATTATGAATAATATTCAAGAGAAAACTGACTTCATAAGAGAATCCATCAGGGATGACCTGAAAAAAGGAAAGAATGGCGGAAGGGTCCATACAAGATTTCCACCTGAGCCGAACGGATATCTGCATATGGGCCATGCGAAATCCATTTGCCTGAATTTTGGGCTTGCTGATGAATTTAATGGCGAGTGCAATTTAAGATTTGATGATACAAATCCTACAAAAGAAGAATCTGAATATGTTGAGTCCATTAAGAAAGATATAAGCTGGCTTGGTTTTGACTGGGGAGACCGGGAATATTATGCCTCGGATTATTTTGGGAAATTATATGAATATGCAATTTTGCTTATAAGAAAGGGTAAAGCATTCATATGCGATTTGAATGCAGACGAGATAAGACAATACAGGGGAACCCTTAAAACTCCTGGTAAGGAAAGCCCCTACAGGTCCCGCCCGGTAGAAGAAAATCTTAAACTGTTTGAGGAGATGAAAAACGGTAAATATGAAGATGGATCCAAGGTGCTCCGGGCAAAGATAGATATGTCTTCTCCCAATCTTAATATGCGTGATCCCATAATGTATAGGGTCCTTCATGAGGTTCATCACCGGACAGGTAGTAAATGGTGTATTTATCCCACATATGACTGGGCACATGGCCAGTCAGATTCTATCGAGGACATAACACATTCAATATGTACTTTAGAATTTGAGGACCATCGCCCACTCTATAATTGGTTTCTGGAACAATTAGAAATACACCATCCAAGACAAATAGAGTTTGCCAGGTTAAATCTGACATATACTATTATGAGTAAAAGAAAACTTCTTGAGCTGGTTAAAAATAAGTATGTAAATAGCTGGGACGATCCCAGGATGCCTACCCTTTCCGGTATACGGAGGAGAGGGTACACGCCTGAAGCAATCAGGAATTTTTGTTCAGAAATAGGGATGGCAAAGGCTGAAAGTACCATAGACATAGCATTTCTTGAACATTTTGTACGGGAAGACCTGAATAAAAAAGCTCCAAGGGTAATGGGAGTTTTAAACCCTTTAAAAGTCGTCATCGATAATTATCCTAAAGGATGTTCTGAGGAACTTGATGCTATAAATAATCCCGGAGACCTGTCTGCAGGAAAGAGACCGGTACCATTTTCTAAAATACTCTATATTGAAAAAGAAGATTTTATGGAGGATCCTCCAAAGAAATTTTACAGATTGGCCCCGGGAAGAGAGGTCAGGTTAAGATATGCATATTTTATTAAATGTAATGATGTCATAAAAGATAAAGATGGAAACATAACCGAACTTCACTGTACATATGACCCTGAGACAAAAGGTGGAGATGCACCGGATGGAAGAAAGGTAAGAGCTACCCTTCACTGGGTCTCAGCCAAACATTCGATCAGGGCTGAAGTAAGACTATATGACCGCCTGTTTTTGAAGGAAAATCCGTTTAAAACTGAAGGGTCCGGGGATTATACAGATAATATTAATCCTGATTCCCTTAAAGTAGTCACCGACTGCAGGCTCGAGCCTTCACTGGCCCGGGCAGCTTCCGGAGATGTTTACCAGTTTGAGAGATTAGGATATTTTGCGGTGGACCCGGATACAAATAAAGACAATATTGTATTTAACAGGACTTCGACCCTTCGCGACCAATGGGCAAGGATCAGTAAAAAAAATTGATTCAGGCATAAAAACTTCATATAATGATAAATAGTAGTTTTCTTCTATTATTAATAGAAGAAAGTTTTCACTTAAGTTAACAAACACTATGGAAAGGACACACAATGAATATATTCAATAGGATCATTATTGTCATACTTCTACTGGTTTTAGTTATTTCATCAATAGTCATAGTGGTAAATATATATGCGGTCCTATTTGACTGGGCAGATATATTTGGAAGGATAATATATTATATTGAAAATTCTAATATCCATATAATGGCTCTTATATTTGTGGCCATTACGATAATCTCTATTGCGCTTTTAGTCCTGGAATTCTATAGGAGAAAATTAAAAACCGCAAATGTTGCTTCTATAAGTGATGGAAAAGCCATGATTACCGCAAAAAGCGCATCCCGACAGATCGAAGAGGATATAGCGGACCTCAAGGATATAGATAATCTTAAGATAAGGATACTGCCAAAATCTAATGGTGCAATAATAAATATTGTTGCCAGGCTTTATAAAGGAATAAACGTTTCTGAAAAAATGCAGGAAGTGATCAACAGGGCCAATAAATCAGCACGTGAAAACCTCGGCCTAAAGACAATAAAGACAAATTTTACAGTAAGCGGATTCCTACCCAAAAAAACTGATTTTCCCACCATGGCTGAACCAGAAGAAGAAAATGGTAATACTGTATCAGGGTACGGGGAACCTTCTGATATTAAAACAGCCGAAGACGAAAACGATTAGTACCTCAAGCAAGTCCGTTTTCTTTAATGGTCCCTGTGATATATGCAACAGCTTCCTCTGGGTCTTTTACGATCTTATATAGTTTCTTGTCCTCAGGGCTGATCGTCCTCTGGCGCTTTAGGAGAAATTCATCGACCCATTCTGCAAGTCCCTTCCAGTAGTCATTATCATAGAGCACTATGGGAAAATGCTCGATCTTATTTGTCTGGGCAAGAGTCAATGCTTCAAAAAGCTCATCAAGCGTACCAAACCCACCCGGGAAAATAATATATCCGACGGAGTATTTGACAAACATCATCTTACGGACAAAGAAATAGTGAAATTCCAATGATACATTCTGGTAGGGATTGGCTTCCTGTTCAAAAGGTAATTCTATATTACATCCGATAGAAACACCTCCGGCCTCATATGCACCTTTGTTTGCTGCCTCCATTATTCCGGGTCCACCTCCGGTGATCACACCCATTCCATTCTCTGCCAGCAGGGCCGCGGTCTTTTCTGCCACTTTGTAATATTTATCGTCAGGCTCTGTCCTTGCTGATCCAAAAATAGATATGCAGGAACCGATTCCTGCCAGAGTATCAAAACCGTCTACAAATTCACCCTGTATCTTAAGAACCCTCCATGGATCTGAATGAGTAAAATCTTTGTCCTTTGTTCCGGGTGCTTCCAGTAATTCATTGTCTTCATTTCGTTTAAGGTGTTTCTTTTTCATTTTCCTTATCTTCCAATTCTTTTATTGATAAATCATATGATATCACAGCATACCTGTAAGTCATCACTTTTTCAATATACTTAAATACCTGTAAGTGTTGCATTAATTAGCTTAGAAAATAATTGTATTATTACCTATTTACCTGTATTATTGCTTAGGTTTTTTTAATAAAAGAACGTGGAGGTCTTTATGGGACATGGTCCAGCAAACAAATGGGGAGACGACAAATCCGTACCTTTCAAGATAAAACTTGGTTTATGGATGTTTTCTTTCTATTTTCTGCTATATGGCGGATTTATTGTGATCAATGTATTAAATCCAAAACTGATGAGTGCTGATATAGGAAGCTTAAATCTTGCTATTGTTTATGGCTTTGCCCTAATAATAATAGCTCTTATAATGGCTCTTATTTACAACTTCCTGAGTACCAGATCTGAAAAAAAATATGATAAAAAAGACCCTGGAGAGGAGAGCCAATAATGAAGTATATACCCTCACCATGGGCCATTGTTATCTTTGTTTTCTTCGTAATCACAGTATTGATAATATCTTATTACTTTGCCAGGCGGACCAAGTCATCAGAAGACTATTTTGCCGCCGGCGGGAATATCCACTGGTCCGTAAACGGGATCGCTTTTGCAGGTGATTATCTGTCAGCAGCATCATTTTTAGGGATATGCGGACTCATCGCTGTCGCAGGGTATGATGGATTTCTTTATTCTATAGGATATCTTGCAGGATGGATCGTTGCTCTATTTATTGTTGCCGAACCTATGAAGCGTCTTGGAAAATTCACTTTTGCTGATGCTCTTGACGCCAAGTTCAACTCCAGGGGCATAAGGCTCATGGCTGCTATATCTACTCTGGTAGTATCGATGTTCTATTTGATCCCCCAGATGGTAGGTGCCGGATCACTTGTGACACCTCTACTTGGACTCCCCCATTGGGCAGGCGTACTCATGGTGGGAACCATAGTTATACTAATAGTAGCTACTGCGGGAATGGCTTCTACAACATATGTCCAATTTCTTAAAGGATCTCTACTTATAATTTTTACCCTTGTAATGGTCATAGCAATAATGTCCAGAGGATTCTCGACTTCACCTGATCAGGGTGGAGAAACCCCATATCATGATTTCAAGGTGATCGAAGCTACCGTTTCAGAAGATGGTGAAGTAGCCCCGGCAGATAGCTCTTATACTGTAGCCAATCAGTGGAACAGCGATGATCTGGTATTTGCTAAACTCTCAAATGAATCAACAGGTATAGATACTGTATGGAAATATGATAATGAAAAGAAAGTTCTTGAAGAGACCCTGTTTGTCACACAGACAGGAAGCGGGCAAACGCTTTATAATGGCGGGACAATAGATGAGGAAAGATTTTACCAGGTAGGTAATATGAGCGAGATCGATGGTAATATAAATGCTGAGACTGGTTCTGTCGGTTTTTTTAGTTTCTTCTCAACCATAAAAGAAAGCACAATTATCCGCTGGGATAAACAAGTCGTATCCGATGGAGATGATACCATTACAATATATTACCAGAACCCTACTCCTGGAAGCGAGGTCTTAAGTCCCGGACTGGCATTCAAGGTCGACTCCGACAAGGGGGCAACAGCCACAGATAAGGCTGACTTCATATCACTGATGCTTGCGCTATTTTTTGGAACTGCTGCACTTCCCCACATACTCATCAGGTACTATACGGTCCCGACACCGGCATGTGCAAGAAAATCCACTATTGTTGCTATAGCAGCGATCGGCTTTTTCTATGTTTTAACCCTGTTTATCGGGCTTGGTGCCATGACCGGAGGGGTCATCGACATAACAAACAATAATATGTCCGCTCCGCTTCTTGCAAGATCGTTTGGAATAGCGCTGTTTGCCATCATATCTGCAATAGCCTTTGCAACGGTCCTTGGAACCGTAAGCGGACTTATAGTCGCCTCTTCTGGGGCAGTGGCACATGACCTTATGGATAGGTTCTTAAAGATCAAGATGTCAGATAAAAAGAAGGTGTTTGCCGGCAAGATAACAGCTGTAGTCGTGGGTTGTATCTCCATGGTGCTCGGAATAATATTTAAAGGTATGAATGTATCATATCTTGTAGGATGGGCCTTTGCAGTTGCTGCATCAGCAAATCTTCCTGCAATAATCATGGTGCTTTTCTGGAAAAGAACTACCGCCAAAGGCGTCATGACTTCATTACTTGTAGGGCTTGTCTCTTCCGTATCACTAATACTACTTTCACAAAAAACCTTCAATGAAGTCTACCATCTAGGCAATGTCCATGCGCCGGTACAGCTCAATAATCCGGCAATAATATCGGTTCCTTTAAGCTTTCTGACACTGGTAATAGTCTCACTTATCACCAAAAAAGTTAAAGCAAAAAACGGGAGCCAGAAAAGCATGCCGGTTGAAGAAGCGGAAGAAACCGCAAATTAGATTAAGTTTTAATATTTATGTAAAAAGCCAGGATACAGCCAAAAAAGTTTTATCCTGGCTTTCTTATGAACTTTAAGATTATAAATATATTGGTTTCTATAAAAAAATATCACTGAGCAGGGCTCCTCATAGATAAATTTTATATTTAAAGACTTACCTTTTCATCCTATAATTACCTTATAGATATATATTTAACTGGGGGTTTTTAATATGGCAGCAAGAGAGAAAAAATACTGGATATCGGTAAATACTCCAGTATGGGTCATCATTCTTATTGCAAGTTTTACTATCTTCTTTCCGGCTTTCGTAGCATTTATGATAATGTGGGCAATGGGAAAAATAGAAGTAAGCGGTTAAAAAATATTATATCTGTATAGTTTTAACTGGTAATATTTATATTTAAAAATCGTAAATACATCAGTTGTATGGTTGAATCAATCCGTAATGATTGATATAAAACCTTCTATATTTTAAAAACAGTTATCGTAACGGGGAGAATCTAAATTCTATCAATAAGACTATTTAATTTTTCCCTGTAATACTTGAATTCATTCCAGGGGACTTCAGGTGGAATAAAGTGATCTCCAAAGGGAATAAAACCTCCCTGCTTGAGCATCCATTCTACTGGTTCAAGGAATTGGTCTATTTTCCCTTTACCCAGGGCTATATCTGACTTTGGAACTCCTCCCATAATTTGAAGTTCGGGATATTTCTTGCGGGCAGCAACAATATCCATTCCTGCAGAGACTTCCATGGGATAAAGACCCGTAACCCCTGTTTCTATAAAAAGAGGGATGAGTTCATTGCAATCACCATCTGTATCCACCATTATTACCTTTACACCTTTACTCTTCATAAAATTACAGATCTTTTTATAGTATGGAGATAAGAATTCCTTGAATATAGCCGGAGATATCATAGAACCTTTCCCAGCTGATATATCTTCCCATATATTGCATAGATCTATTTCAACATCTGACATTATCTCTTCCCAGAGGGCCAGCCATATATCAGTCAATCTGGTACAAATATCCTTTATGAGATCTGGATAATCATAATAATACAAAAATAGATTCTCGTAACCGATCAAGTGAGTAAGACTTCCAAAAAGGCCGATAGGGTAACCACCCACAGCAAGAGGATAATCCCTGTTCTTGTATTCTTTGACCAATTCATCCCAATTATCAGGCAGCCTGTCCTTGATATTATCCAGTCTCATCCTTTCTTCTTTTAGCTTATTCCAACTTTCCCAGTCCTTAACGATCCAGTCCATTCCACTCGGTAAAACCTGTTCTGATTTTGAAAACCTCCTGGTGGCGCCGTCAATATCGATATAATCAATATATCTATCATCCTCACTTATGATCTTGACTTCAAAATTTGGATAGACAAACTGTTCTGCACAAACCAGATGTTGGCCAGAATCAAAATTGAAATATTCTCCCAGGTCATGATCCAGCGGAAATCCCTGCGTAGGCCAGTAGAGGCCGCCAGCCATTACAGCAATACCTTTGGGTAAGCCTATTTC
>CAZKVA010000061.1:0-9889 GCA_964556035.1 uncultured Actinomycetota bacterium | reverse complement strand
CAAGGTACTCGCCAGGATGGAGATCAGTATCATTGCGGGTATAAGTGTCTCAATAAAAACCGGATTTATATTTATCATCAGTATGCCTATAAGAACATAGAAACCCAGGGGGAAAAGGTAATTTAAGAGCAATAGATTCTTGTCCCTTATGCCGGTTTTAAACTCAAAAATAAAATGATTATTAAATGCTTTCATATTTATGCTTCCTTGCTGGTTATTTCCAGAAAACGTTCTTCAAGTGATGGTCTCTCTACCCTTAGATCGATAAGTTCATCATCTTTTTCTGATATATATTTTATTATTGCAGAGACTGTCATCCCTGCATCCGAACTGAAATAGACATTATATCCATCCTTTTTTACAGATTTTATGACTTTTGGAAATTTACCTGTCATCTTTGAAAGACTGAAATCCTTGACCTGGACAGTTATCCTCGTAAGACCTGCGCCAGTGGCTGTGATCTCTTTCGGTGTTCCGGTCGCCACTATTCTTCCATTAAGCAAAATAGCTACACGGTTTGACATCTTTTCCGCTTCAGCCATATCGTGGGTTGCAAGCAAAATAGTGGTACCTGAACTTTTAAGCTCCTCCATAATCTTATGAAGTTCTACTCTTGACCCAACATCAAGCCCTGCTGTAGGTTCATCAAGGATGAGGACCGGGGGTTCATGGGCCAGGGCAAGGGCCAATGCCAGCCTTCTCTGCTGGCCAGTGGAAAGGAACTGGTATTGTGTATTTATTTTTTCTACAAGACCAAGTCTTTCCAGTAGATCATTTCTTGGCGCTACTTTATGGTATGCACAAAAAAAATTTATAGCCTCATTTACCCGCATGGTCCCGGGAAGTCCCGAAACCTGCAGCTGGACCCCTATCATATTCCGCATATTAATATGATCATGGCCGGGACTTAGTCCCATCAGGCTAAAAGAGCCGCCATCAGGTTTTCTAAGTCCTTCAATACACTCCAGCGTAGTCGTCTTTCCCGCTCCATTGGGTCCCAGGAGGCCAAATATTTCACCCTTTTTAATATTAAATGATATTCCGTCAAGAGCTTTAGTGTCTCCATATGTTTTCCTCAGGTCCTTTACTACGACTACAAAATCATTTTCCATTATGCTCCCTGTGGTCGTTTCGTTTTAAATTCAAGCCCCTTTCCCTCTGGTCCGGTGACATCAATATATATAGTATCTCCTTCTTTTATCTCACCATTTAATAGTTTCATGGCAAGGACATTCTGTACTTCATTCTGGATCACCCGTTTTAAGGGCCTTGCCCCATATACCGGATCAAAACCTTCTTTCGCCAGAAGCTTTCTTGCATTACCGGAGATCTCAACAAATAGTTTCCTGGTAGCTAATATTTTACCAAGGTCTTCTATCTGTATATTTACGATCTTTTCGATCTCTCCTATTCCCAGCCTGTGGAATATAATAATATCATCAACACGGTTTAGAAATTCCGGTTTGAAACTATTTTTCATCGCCTCTTTTATTCTCTTATTCATCTCTTCTTCATCTTTTTCCCCGAGCTCTGTTATCCATTGGCTTCCGATATTTGAGGTCATGATGATCGCTGTATTTTTAAAATCCACCGTACGCCCATGTCCGTCTGTCAACCTGCCGTCATCCATTATCTGGAGAAGTATATTAAATACATCGCTATGTGCCTTTTCTATCTCATCAAGGAGTATCACACTATATGGTTTTCTCCTTACAGCTTCTGTTAGATATCCGCCTTCCTCATAACCTACATATCCAGGCGGAGCACCTATCAATCTTGAGACAGTATGCTTTTCCATATACTCTGACATATCTATCCGGACCATGGCTCTATCATCATCAAATAAAAATTCTGCAAGAGCTTTCGAGAGCTCTGTCTTACCTACTCCGGTAGGACCTAAGAATATAAATGATCCTATGGGCCTGTTCGGGTCCTGCAGTCCTGCTCTTGCTCTTCTTATAGCATTTGAAATTACAGTTATTGCCTCATCCTGTCCTATGACTCTCTGCCTCAACCTGTCTTCCATGTGTACAAGTTTTTCGATTTCTGCTTCCATAAGCCTGGTAACAGGTATCCCTGTCCATTTTGCTACTGTCTCTGCTATGTCTTCATCGTCTACTTCTTCTTTGAGCATCTTCTTTTCTTTCTGGAGCTTTTCAAGATTCTTATTCTCTTCTTCAATCTTTTTTGACAGTTCCAGGAGTTTTCCATATTTTAGTTCTGCGGCTTTTGCAAGATCCGCATCTCTTTCTGCCTGCTCGGCCTCGATCCCTGCTCTCTCGATCTCTTCTTTAAGGCTTCTTATCCTTGAGATAATATCCTTTTCCTGCTGCCAGTGGACCTTCATGGAATCACTTGTCTCTTTAAGCCCGGCAAGCTGCTTCTTGATCTTTTCCAACCTATCCTTTGATGCTTTATCCTTTTCCTTTTTCAGGGCCTGTATCTCTATCTCGCCCTGCTTTATCTTTCTCTCTACCTCATCTATTTCCGAGGGCATACTGTCTATTTCTATCCTTAGCTTGGAAGCTGCTTCATCGACCAGGTCGATCGCCTTATCCGGTAAAAACCTGTCAGAAATATACCTGTCAGAAAGTACCGCTGCAGACACCAGGGCAGCATCCTGTATCCTGACCCCGTGGTGGACTTCATATTTTTCCCTGAGCCCCCTCAAGATCGATATGGTATCTTCAACAGATGGTTCATTTACCTGTACGGGTTGGAACCTTCTTTCGAGTGCAGCATCCTTTTCAATATATTTCCTATACTCATCAAGAGTAGTCGCCCCGATTGCATGAAGTTCTCCCCTGGCAAGCATCGGTTTTAGCATATTGGAAGCATCTACTGCCCCTTCAGCAGCTCCTGCCCCCACAATTGTATGAAGTTCATCCAGGAATAATATTATTTCCCCTTCGGCTTTGGCTACTTCTTTTAGTACTGCCTTTAGCCTGTCTTCAAACTCTCCCCTGTATTTTGCTCCTGCTATAAGGGTACCCATATCAAGGGCTATTATTTTTTTATCTTTTAGTCCCTCGGGAATATCACCTGAGACTATCCTGTTGGCAAGTCCCTCTACAATAGCTGTCTTTCCCACTCCCGGTTCACCGATCAGTACAGGATTATTTTTTGTCCTCCTTGAAAGGACCTGAATAACCCTTCTTATCTCTTCGTCTCTGCCGATCACCGGATCGAGCTTTCCTTTCCTTGCAAGATCAGTGATATCATTTCCAAATTTTTGTAGAGCCTGGTACTTATCTTCGGGATTCTGGTCCGTGATCCTCTGGCTTCCCCTTATCTCGACCAGTATCTGATAGATCCTATCCTTGGTGACTCCATATTCTTTAAGGAGCTTCCCGGTTTCCCCTTTGCTCTGGGCTATTGCTATGAATATGTGCTCAGTTGAGACATACTCATCCTTCAGCTGGCTTGCTTCTTTAAAAGAATCATCCAATATATTATTAAGTTCATTACTAATATATAGCTGTGCCGCTACTCCAGTGACTTTTGGAGTATTCTTTATCAGGCTATCTATTTTAGTCCTAAAATCCTCAGGATCGACTTCCAGTTTTTGGAGAACCGGTATTATTATCCCATCTTTTTGTTTTAGCATTGCAGACATAATATGAACATCCTCTATACTTTGATGCCCGTTCTCAGAGGCAATACTCCGTGCATCAGACAATGCCTCCTGGGATTTTATTGTAAATTTATCAAATTGCATTTGTATAAATCACCCCTTTATTTTCTCTTTACTTTTTAGTGTAATGATCATCTATTTTATTTAAACAATAATATTATCTCTCGGGTTTTCATCATAATCTTTTAAAAACTGCTCAAATTGTTTCCTCTGTTTTGAGCTCATCTTTTCCGGAAAGACGATCCTCGTCTTGACATAAAGGTTTCCATTGCTTCCGCCCTTGATCCCAGGCATTCCCTTACCTTTAAGTCTTAAGGTCTTTCCAGATTGTATTCTTTTTGGAAGCTTCATATCCACTTTACCGTCAAATGTGGGTATATCTATCTTTCCACCTAAATAAGCTTCCTTTATTGTCACGGGGACCTCTATGTGGAGGTCATTATCTTTACGGTTAAAAACATTATGCGGCAAGACATTAACAGTCATGTAGAGGTCACCGTTTGGTCCGCCTCCTGACCCCGGGCCGCCTTCACCAGCAAGCCTTATCTTACCGCCGTTTTTTATCCCTTTAGGTATTTTTACATTTACTGTTCTTGTTTTATTTTCTTTTTGAAGTCTTATGGATCTCTGGGTACCTGCATAGGCTTCCCTGAGAGTTATCTCTATGGTCGACTGAAGATCCTGTCCCTTCCGTAAAGATGTCTGTGCGCCGCCTCCTCCAAAATTATTGCCAAAATCAAATCCGGAAGAACCCTGTTTCGCACTGCTTCCAAAAAACGCCTCGAAGAAATCAGAAAATCCACCACCCATATTCTCAAAATTAAAACCTCTTCCTCCACTGAAGTCATTACTGTAGGATTGTCCTCCTCCTGGTCGGCCAGTATTTGCATACTGTTTCCAGTTTGCACCAAGCTGGTCATATCTCTGTCTTTTCTGAGGATCCTTCAATACTTCATAGGCTTCACCTATCTCTTTAAATTTTTCTTCCGCAGACGGATTATCAAGATTTGCGTCAGGATGATATTTCTTGGCAAGCTTTCTATACGCTTTTTTTATCTCATCTGCCGTAGTGCCTTTGCTTACTCCCAGTACTTCGTAATAATCCTTATAATCTACCATTTAATTCTCACACCATTTCTCTCCTTAAGAGAAGCTGCCCATAACTTCTACTAAAAGCTATGGGCAGTTTACCTCTTTATGTTTTTTTGTCCTGTCTTTACGGACCTTCTTTTCTGTTATTTAGCTGTCTCTATCTCTATCTTTTTAGGCTTTTTAGCTTCTGCTTTAGGAAGCATCAGTTCCAGCACTCCTTCTTTGTACGAAGCCTTGACCTGGTCTGATTTATACTATTATTCATCTTTGGCCTCAAATTCAGCATCTATTACATCTTCTTCGCCATTTCCATCCTTTTTTTCTCCGCCTGCAGCTCCAGCTTCTGGACCTCCTGGTCCTGCCTGCTGTCCGCCGGGACCTGCTCCAGGTCCGGCTCCCTGCCCAGCTCCTTCTGCTCCAGCCTGTGAATATAGCTTTTGCGACAATTCATTCTGAAGGTTCTGCAGTGTCTCTGTCTCCTTCTTCATCTGCTCGGCATCATCGGACTCTATAGCTTTTTTAAGCACTTTTACCTGATCCTCTATTTTAGTTTTCATATCTGCCGGTACCTTGTCGCCCATATCTTTCAGTAATTTCTCTGTGGAGTATACAAGCCCGTCAGCAACATTTCTGGCATCAATAGACTCACGTTTTTTCTTATCTTCATCCGCATTCTCTTTGGCCTCATTGACCATTCTTTCGATCTCATCATCACTTAGATGAGATGTTGCAGTAATGGTTATCTTTTGCTCCTTACCAGTTGCTGTGTCTTTTGCAGAGATATTGACAATACCATTTGCATCTATATCGAAGGTTACCTCGATTTGAGGCATCCCTCTTGGTGCCGGAGGTATTCCGTCAAGTCGGAATCTTCCTATTGTCTTATTATCTCCTGCAATATCTCTTTCACCCTGCAGTGCATGTATGTCTACACTGGTCTGATTATCAGCAGCCGTAGTAAATACTTCGGTTTTCTTGGTAGGTATTGTCGTATTTCTTTCAATAAGTCTTGTCATTACCCCGCCAAGCGTCTCTATGCCGAGTGACAGCGGTGTTACATCCAGAAGAACAACATCCTTTACATCTCCCATAAGAACACCAGACTGTATGGCTGCACCTACTGCTACTACTTCATCAGGGTTTACGCCTTTATTAGGATCCTTGCCTATATAGCTTTTTACCAGTTCCTGGATCACAGGCATTCTTGTGGAACCGCCGACCAGTATTACTTCATCGATCTCTTCAGTCCTAAGTCCTGAATCTTTAATAGCCTTCTCCAGCGGGACTTTGCACCTGTCGGTAAGATCTGCTGTCAGCTGTTCAAATTTGGACCTTGTAAGCTTGGATTCCAGATGTTTCGGTCCATTGGCATCAGCAGTAATAAACGGAAGGCTTATATTCGTCTCTGAAACAGATGAAAGCTCTACCTTTGCTTTCTCTGATGCTTCAATAAGCCTCTGCAGTGCCTGTTTGTCCTGCCTGAGGTCTATTCCCTGCTCCTTTTTAAATTCATCTGCAAGATGATTCATGATCCTATTATCATAATCATCACCGCCAAGATGCATGTCGCCATGGCTTGATTTTACTTCAAATACTCCCTCTCCGACTTCAAGTACTGAAACGTCAAATGTTCCTCCTCCAAGGTCAAATACAAGTATTCTCTCGTCCTTTTTCTTATCCAGTCCATAAGCGAGTGATGCAGCTGTGGGCTCATTTATGATCCTAAGCACATTTAGTCCCGCGATCTTACCTGCATTCTTAGTCGCCTGTCTCTGGGCATCATTAAAATATGCAGGTACAGTGATCACAGCATCGGTCACATCTGTTCCCAGATAGCTTTCAGCATCTTTTTTCAGCTTCTGCAGTATCATTGCTGATATTTCTTCAGGAGTATGGTCCTTTCCTCCCATCTTTACTTCAGCAAGATTATTTCTTCCCTTTAGTACATCGTAAGATACTATTTTTCTTTCACTTTCGACCTCTGAGTACTTACGTCCGATAAATCTCTTGATCGAATAAACCGTATTTTCAGGATTTAAAGCTGCCTGTCTTTTTGCCAGCTGCCCTACCAGTCTTTCACCTTTTTTTGTAAGGCTTACAACCGAAGGAGTGGTCCTTCCGCCTTCACTATTAGTTATAACGGTAGGTTTTCCACCCTCCATCACAGCAATCGCTGAATTCGTAGTTCCAAGATCAATTCCTACTGCTTTTCCCATTTTTATCTATCCTTTCTTTATATTTTTTGGTCCTTCTGTATAAATCTTTTATGGACCATCTTTTTTCTATCTATTATGGTTCTTTAACTTCATAAGGTAATTTTTGAAGCAGTCTACTACTTCTCCGGGACATTTTTCGAGTATCACATTATCCCGCCTTCTTATAAGGACTATTATTGACCTCAGGTTCATACCCTGGTCATACATCAGTTCCCTTATATATTCCAGCCACCTTATATCCTCCTTGGAGTAGTATCTTTTCCTACCTCTCCTGAACGGGACCACCAGGCTGAATTTCTCATAATAATATAGTGTCCTGCTGTTTACCCCCAAAAAATCTGCTACCAACTCTATAGGGTAACTTTTGTCTTCACTTTTAAACAATAATTTTCACCACCTTATTGATGGTACAATTTTATAAAAAACCATTTTAAATGTCAAAGCTATTATAAAGGATTTTGATTTAAATGTAAAACGAATTTTTCACTTTAAGTGAAAAATGTTTTTACCTTATATCAAAGGGTTTCCCGTGATCTTTATGTATGTGAGTACAATGTGCCAGCTCCCAGAACACAACCTTAGTTAAAACAGATTGTTTAGAATCACCTTCCTTATATAGGGATACACATTAATTTATAATTGTGAGAATATCATACTCTCCATTATCAGGAAGAAAATATTTTTTTAATAAATTCCGGTAATTTCCATAATAAATAAAGAGGGCAATTTAACAACCCGTCCTTATAATTAAGATTCCGCCTTGATGTTTTAACTGCTAGAGGAGGATCGTATTTCTTCCTATAAACAGCCAGGCTCTTAGATTTAATATTTTCAGCTGCTTTTACTTCAATAGGAACTATTTTATCAGTAAATTGTACAATAAAATCAATCTCGGCAAGATTGCCGCTGGACCAATAAAAAGATACGTCATCTATTAATCCGGTCAATTCCTGAAGACAATAATTCTCAGCCATTACTCCTTTAAATTCCTGGTATAGAGAATCTTCTTCTAAAACTGATCTAGCACTTAGATTTGCCTTCTTCCGCAGCAGGCCAACATCAGGAAAATAAAGCTTAAAATATGATTGGTCCGCATACGCTTTAAGTGGGATTGAAGGCTTTTCGATTCTGTGAACTTTATAGACTATTCCTGCATTCTGAAGCCAGGTCATCGAATTTTCAAATGCACGGGCTCCTGCGCCTTTACGAAGTAACCCATAGGTAAATTTTCCATTCTCCTTAGCTAATTGATTAGGAATGGAATTCCATATCATACTGAGTTTAGGGATTTCATGTGTAGGGGCATATTTGGCAAAATCAAGCTCAAATAAATTAAGAATATTTTGCTGTACATTCTCAGTTTCAGCTATATCATTTGTCCTTATCCATATCGATATGGATTCCGGCATTCCCCCAACAATATAGTATTGTTTTAAATAATCCAGTAGTTTATTGGCAAACACTTTTAAAATAGGTTTAGTTTGTTCTATTTCTTTGGACAAATATTCGATAAGCATATCTTCGTTTTTAGCTTGTAAGAATTCAAAAAAATTCATCGGTCTTAGTGTCATTATATCTACTTTACCAACCGGATAAGAAGTAGGACGAGCTAAAGCAATACCAAGAAGCGATCCGGCACATGTTATATGGTATTCAGGTATAGTCTCATAGAAATACTTTAATGATGTTATAGCCCGGCTACAAAACTGGATCTCATCAAAAATAATTAATGTTTTTCCCGGACGGATTACCTTGCCATTCAGCACACCCAGTTCCATCAATAGTCTTTTGGGATCAAGGTCTTTTTGAAATAGTTCAGACAGGGCTTTGTTGTTTTCAAAATTAAAATATGCAATATCCTCATAAGCGGACCGGCCAAGATCCATTAAAAGCCATGTCTTACCCGATTGCCGTATTCCTCTGACTATAAGTGGTTTTCTATATGGCGATTGCTTCCATTGCATTAATTTATTTGTTAGTAATCTTTTCATAGTCACCACGTTTTATGTTGTAAGTGCCAATTATTAGTTTATAAACATATTATTGATATCTATTATTTGCTATTTTACAAATATTGTCAATATTGTCCCACACAACTTATAAGAACTTCATTGGTCAACCTATATCTGGCATTCTCTACTTACTTTCCATAGCCATTAAGTCCATCTGTTAGTATCTATTAGCTCTGACACTTTTAGAATCTCATTTTTATCTACTAATCTATTATTTACATATTTATGCAATATGCTTGATATCAATGTCTGATATGGAATACCTTCACTCTCAGCGATGGATTTTATTCCCTCAAGATCATTTACATTAAGTCTTAGAGAATACAATATATTTATATTGTAATTGTTGCTGAGAAATATAGATTCATACCTATTGCGCTTAGCTGATTATCATCTACAAGTTCACTTTTATTTTTAAGCTTTTAAGTGTTCCTATTTCCTCATCATAAACTGCCTCTATTTTTTAGGACTTTGCCTGATCAGAATGGTAGAATATAAAAATGAATGATCTTAAAGAAATATATCTCAGCGTTGATATTGAAACATCCGGGCCTAATCCCGGGAATTATGCATTGCTCTCAATCGGCGCTTGTACAACTACGGAACCAAGAGAAACTTTTTATATTGAGCTCAAGCCGGATGCAGATGGTTTTTTACCAGAATCCCTTGCCATAAGCGGACTATCATTAGAAATCTTAAGGGGAGCCGGTATTCTCCCAAAAGATGCTATGCTGAAATTTTCTCAGTGGATCACACATATTGTCCCTGAAGGATCTCAGCCGGTGTTTACAGCATTTAACGCCCCCTTTGATTGGATGTTTGTTAATGATTATTTTCACCGCTACTTGGGATATAACCCATTTGGACATAAAGCCTTAGATATAAAAGCCCTTTATATGGGGCTTCAGAAAACAAATTGGTTTAAAACATCTTAT
>CAZKVA010000060.1:0-9910 GCA_964556035.1 uncultured Actinomycetota bacterium | reverse complement strand
TATATATAATAATATATACAACTTATAAATATATATAATACTTAATAATATATTTATATTATGTGTAGACTATTTAATATATATATGACCGTGTAATATATAAACTATGTGGTGCTTGACCGGGGGAGCCAATTTATGGTCCTGTGCCAGATACAGTATGGAAAAGTCTACTTACCGCTCTTGTCCCTGAGCTGGGCGATCCTGTTTATCCTGTTTAGCAGGTCTTTTTCAAAACCCCTACCGGATGGACAGTAATACTTCCTGCCGGCAAGCTTTTCAGGTAAATATGTCTGGCCCGCTACGGCTCCTTCAAAGTTGTGGTCATATTTATAGCCTTTACCGTATCCGGCATCTTTCATTAGTCCGGTTGGGGCATTCCTGATATGGTGGGGAACTGGAAGTGAGAGGAATCTCTTAATATCATCAAGGACTTTTTTATATGTTGTATAAAGTGAATTAGATTTGGGTGAAAGGGCAAGATAAACAGCAGCCTCGATTATGGCAAGATAACCTTCCGGGGGTCCGATAAATTCAAAAGATTGTTTAGCGGCTATTGTCATCTGCAGGGCCCTGGGATCTGCAAGTCCGACATCTTCAGATGCAAACCTGACCATCCTCCTTAATATATAGAGCGGGTCCTCTCCGCCTTCAAGCATCCTTACTGTCCAGTATGCGGCACCATCGGGATCACTGCCCCTGAGGCTTTTATGGAGTGCTGAGATCAAATTAAAATGCTCTTCCCCGTGCTTATCATAAAGCAGGGATTTTCTCTGGGTAACATTTTCTACAGTCTTCCGGCCGATAACAACTACTTCATTTTTCTTGCTGGTAGACTTTTTGCCGGTTTTTACAGGTTTATATTCCTCAGCATCACTTAAGCCGGTTTTTTGAAGAGACGCATCCAGTGAGAGCTCCAGGATATTGTATGCCATCCTTGAATCACCATCAGATACCCTTGAAATGAAATCAAGTGTCTTTTCATCAATATCGACCTTGTATTTGCCAAGTCCCTTATCTTTATCGGACAAAGCCCGCTTAAGAAGTATTTTTATATCTTCATCCGAAAGTTTTTCAAGCATATATGTCTTTGCCCTGGAAAGCAGGGCCGAGATCACCTCGAATGACGGGTTTTCAGTTGTGGCTCCTATCAGGATTATAGTACCATTTTCTACATATGGCAGGAAAGCATCCTGTTGTGCTTTATTAAAGCGGTGTATCTCATCGATAAATAGTATTGTCTTTATGCCCCTTGTCCTGAGTTCATGTTCGGCTATTTTCATTATATCCTTTATCTGCTTGATACCTGATGTAACAGCTGAAAAGGAAATAAACCTGCTTTTTGTCCTGTTTGCCATTATTCTTGCAAGGGTTGTCTTACCGGAGCCAGGCGGCCCCCAGAAAATAATTGAGTGAAGCCTGTCACTCTCTATAATGCTCTGGAGGACATTTCCTTCACCGACCAGGTGTTTCTGTCCGACAAATCCATCAAGGCCGGAAGGACGCATCCTGTCAGCAAGAGGAATTCCTGAGAGTACTTTTTTTGAAATATCGGAACTGAAATCATCAAAAAGGGTCAAAGTCTATCCTTCGATTGTTTTGACATAGATCTTTCGGCTTCTGGGTCCATCGAATTCACAGAAAAAAATACCCTGCCAGGTACCGAGCACAAGACTGCCATTCTCGATTATTATGGTAAGGGTCGTCCCTATTATGGAAGATTTGATATGGGAGTCTGAATTGCCTTCTGTATGGGTGTAGTTTTCACTTCTTGGCACCATGGTTTCCAGCTTCTTTATAATATCAAGCCTGACAGAAGGATCTGCATTTTCATTTATAGTAACACCCGAAGTGGCATGGGGTACATAAAGACAGCAAATTCCGCTCTCGATCCTGGACCTGGAGATAGCTGCAATGACTTCTGCGGTTATATCGATTAGATCATTTCGCTTGCTTGTGTCAAATTCGAGAACTTCTAGCATTAGCAACCTTTCCTGTATAAAGAGTAATAGTAGTAAATAAAATTTTACTTGTAATCTTGTACTATATTATATATAACATAACAAGATGAATAAAGGGATAAAAAGGTGTTACCGTCTTAAATGACAGAGCAGCAAATCAAATCATATTACATCATAAGTCATATCTAGGATCATGTCCTAAAACTGGTTTCAGGCTTGCAGTCTGATGTTTTTATATAGAACAAGCCAAAATCTAATTTTCGGACAGGCTCCAAGTATTTCACCGGAGGTAATGAGGCTATTGGGACCTGAAAAAACAAAAGAAAAAGACCTGGCAGTATCTAAAAAATATATGGTAGTGGGTATAGGAAATGCAATAGTGGATATACTGGCCAATGTAGACGAAAAATTCCTTGACATGCATAAAATGGAAAAAGGGATGATGCAGCTGATCGATGAGGATGGTATTGCGAGTCTCAATAAGAAAATAAAGGCCGAGAAGCAGGCTTCCGGGGGATCTGCAGCAAATACTATCGCCGGGCTTGCCTCGCTTGGACATGAGGTAGCATTCATAGGGAAAGTAAAGGACGATGAGCTTGGCCAGACCTTTGAGAAAGGTTTGAATGATATAGGTGTGATCTACTGCACCAAAAGGGCATCGGTAGGAAATTCTACTGCATGCTGTGTTGTCCTTTCGACTCCTGATGCTCAGAGGACCATGAATACCTGCCTTGGAATATCAGGCACCCTCGGTCCGGAAGATATTGATGAAAAAATTATCTCAGAAGCGGAAATAGTATACCTGGAGGGTTATCTCTGGGACAGCGAACCTGCAAAAGCAGCTTTTAAGAAGGCAATAAATACTGCAGGGAAAGCCGGTGGGCGGGTAGCGCTCAGCCTGTCCGATTCATTTTGTGTCCAAAGGCACAGGGCTGAATTTCTAGAACTGGTGCAAGATCATACCGACATACTTTTTGCAAATGAGGACGAGATCAAGAAACTTTTTGAGGCCGCTTCATTTAAAGAAGCTTTAAAGTCATGTACCAGATATAATAATATTTTTGTTCTGACGAGAGGTGGACTCGGTTCGGTTATTATCCATGGTAAAGAGTATTATGAAATAAGTCCGGAAAAAGACGCAAAGGTAATAGACACAACAGGGGCCGGCGATATGTATGCTGCCGGTTTTCTGCATGGATATATAAATAAAGAAGACCTGGCCATATGCGGGAAAATGGGTAATATTACAGCAGCAGCTGTTATAGCACATTTTGGTGCAAGACCAGAGATATCTCTTGCACAAGTCCTTAAAGAAAAATTAAAATAAAATCATACTAGGAGCCTGTCCGAGAAGGGAAAATAATGTCTGAGAAAACCAGAGCAGAAATAGGAGTTTTTGGGGGATCCGGTTTTTATTCATTTCTTGAGGGCACTACAGAGATAGAGATAAAAACACCTTATGGTGATCCATCAGACAAAGTCGTGATAGGGGAAGTTGGTGGCAAAAAAGTCGCTTTCTTGCCAAGACATGGGAAAACCCATGACCTCCCCCCTCATATGATAAATTTCAGGGCTAATGTCTATGCCATGAAGGAGCTGGGTGTAAAATATATCTTTGGACCATGTGCCTCAGGAAGCCTTCAGCCTCATATAAAGCCCGGGCAATTTGTAATATGCGACCAATTTGTCGATAGGACAAAAGGACGCAATGATACTTTCTTCGACGGTCCCAGGACAGTGCATATAGCTATGGCGCAGCCATATTGTCCTGATCTTAGAAAGATCGTTATAGAAACCGCAAAAGAACTTGATATAGACCATCATCCCAGGGGGACAGTTGTTGTTATTCAGGGTCCCAGGTTCTCTACAGTAGCTGAGAGCAAATGGTTTGCTTCGCAAGGGTGGGAAGTCATAAATATGACACAATATCCTGAAAGCTATCTGGCAAGGGAACAGGAGATATGCTATGTGAATATATCGCTTATAACTGATTATGATGTCGGGCTTGTAGGACATCCGGATGTCGCTCCAGTAAATATGGAAGAAGTTGTGAAGGTGTTTAATGAAAATAATGAAAAGTTAAAGAATCTCCTTTTTAAAGCTATTGAAAAAATACCTGAAGGAAGGCAATGTATCTGTTCAAGGGCATTAAAGGATGCAATAATAAGTTAGGAAACTGGAAGCTGAGTTCCCAGGATAAATATTTATAATATGAAAATAGTAATAGCATCAGATAAATATAAAGGCAGTCTCTCAGCACTTGAAGTCTGCCGGATAATAGGCAGGACTATAAAGGAGACCGGCCCGGATATTGAAGTGATCTTGAGTCCGATGGCTGATGGCGGGGATGGTACTGTAGAAACGCTGGTAGAGAGCCTTGAAGGAAAGTTCGTAGAGATTAAGGTAAAAGGTCCCCTTGGAGAACCTGTAAAGGCCAGATTTGGAATGATAGGAAGTGGCACTGCAGTAATAGAGATGGCATCGGCTTCTGGTCTTGTCCTCGTACCTGCTGGCAGATGTAATCCCATGGAGACTACGACATATGGCACCGGGGAACTTATCTTGAAAGCTATTGATATGGGAAGTAAAAAGATAATAGTCGGTATAGGCGGCAGTGCAACAAATGATGGCGGGATGGGAATGGCCCAGGCCCTTGGCTATAGACTGCTTGACAGCAGTGGTGATCCATTAGGTTTTGGGGGAAAAGAACTTGCAAGGCTTTCAAGCATAGACAATACAGGTATTAATAGCAAGCTTCTAATGACCACGATCGAGGTCGCAAGCGACGTAGATAATCCCTTATACGGTAAAAAGGGAGCTGCTTATGTTTATGGTCCACAAAAAGGAGCCGGTCCGGAAATGGTAAAGGACCTTGATGAAGGATTAAAAAATTATGCGCAAATAGTAGCAAGGGACCTCAAAAAAAACATTGTCGACCTTCCGGGTGCCGGGGCAGCAGGAGGGCTCGGAGCAGGACTTGCAGCATTTGCAGGGGGTGTATTAAAACCTGGAACCGATATAGTGATAGAAACAACTGGTCTTGAGGATAAAATAAAGGATGCGGATCTTATCATAACTGGCGAGGGAGCAATGGATGACCAGACTTTTTATGGTAAAAGTGCCTATGGGGTCGAAAAGCTTGCCTCAAAGTACAATATTCCGGTAATCACCATAAACGGATCCGTACTTTCAGATAGAAATAATATAGATGAAAAAAACTCTTCACTTTTTAGTGGAAATTTTTCTATAATAAACAGGCCCATGATGCTGGAAGAAGCGATAAGGGATGCAGAAGAGCTCCTTTCGGGTGCGGCGGCTGAGATAATCAGCTTTTACCTGAGGATCGTAAAGTAAAAAAATAATATAATAAAATGATTTAATAAGGATTTAATCGGAGGTTTTAAAATGAAACTGATCGGCGGAGTAGAGATTAATGGTATTGAAAAAATAGCAAGCGGCAAGGTGAGGGAGATGTTTTCCTTTAATAATGAGCTCCTTATTGTCACTACTGACCGCATCTCTGCATTTGACTATATACTTGATTCCCTTATTCCTGTTAAAGGCATAGTGCTTAATAAAATATCAAATTTCTGGTTTAAGTATTTAAAAGATATAATCGAAAATCATTTAATTGAGACAAATGTAGAAAAATTCCCCAAGTTTTTAAAAAGACATAAAGAAACACTGAAGGGAAGGTCCGTAATAGTAAAGAAAGTTAAAATATTTCCGATAGAATGCGTTGTAAGAGGATATATTACCGGTTCAGGTTGGGAAGATTATTCAAAGACCGGAAAAATTGGGGATCTCAAACTTCCGAAGGGCCTGACAAAATGTGATAGGCTGCCTGAGGTGATCTTTACACCTTCTACAAAGGAAATATCCGGACATGATGTAGCCCTTACAATAAATAAGGCAAAAAGGATATTTGGCGCAGATATAATAAATACCCTTCAGGCCAAGAGCATTGAACTATACCTTAAAGCTTCTGAATATGCATTGAGAAGGGGCATTATAATTGCTGATACAAAATTTGAATTCGGAGTGACACCAGATGATAAGATAATACTTGCCGATGAAGTGTTAACACCTGATTCCTCAAGGTTTTGGCCATTGGATGAATATGAAGCGGGCAGGGACCAGCACAGCTATGATAAGCAGTTCGTCAGGGACTATCTACTGTCTACGACATGGGATAGGGATTCAAAACCGCCAAAACTTCCCGAGGCTATAGCCAGGAAGACATCAGAGCGTTATATTGCAGCATACGAGAACCTGACAGGCCAAAAATTCGAGATCTAGAGGACAGGATGATCAATTGATAATAGATGTAGCCCTTTCAAATAATTTTGGTCCGGAAAGTCTAAAAATCGATTTAGAAAATTCAGTTTGTGGTGTAATCGACGTCATAAGGGCCACTTCGACTATCGTTACTCTTTTTGGAAGTGGTGTAAAAAGCATTATAGTAGCAGGTACGCTTGATGAGGCATACTCACTAAAAAAGGCTTTCCCGGACAGGCTCCTTTGCGGAGAAAAGGGTGGTCTTAAACCGGACGGCTTTGATCATGGTAATTCACCGCTGGAATTTTCCACTATGGACCTTTCGAGACATAAGGCAATACTTAAGACTACAAATGGCACAGTAGCTTTCCTGAAAGCGGCGGAAGCACCTGTGGTATTTTCACTTGCCGCGTTAAATTTCAGACATACAATGGAGGATATCCTTGATAATGCTTTAAAAAGTAAAAGGGATATACTTTTTTTATGTTCGGGAGAGATGGGAAAGACCGCATATGACGATGCCTATATAGCCGGTCTTGCAGTAAAGTACCTTCTCTCTAAACCTCATGATTTCATATATAGCGATAGCGCAAAACTGGTCCTCTCAGCAGCAATAGGGGACAGGTCGCTTCATGATGCTCTTTCAAAATCTACAAGTGCACAGTCCTTAAGGGGAGTGGGTCTTGGGGATGATATTGCATTCTGCTCAAGACTGAATGGCTATAATCTGACAATCAAGGCCAGCTCTGCCAGTGCAGTAAAGAATACCGGGATGGCAGTAAAAGACAGGTTCATAGAGCTTACTATTTATAAAAGATGAATAATTTAAAAACCTCGCAAGATCAATCTTCCCTCTGGTCATCTCCGCAGTCTTCGAAATATACACGGCCTTCCACCATGGGAACATCCAGTGAGGATAGCCAGGCATATCCTTTGACTTCGATATCTATCTGAACTACATAGATCCCGGGATTTACAATATCATTTATCAATACATCAACACTGGCTGTTTCTCCAGGTTCTAAGTTATTTGGAAGTACCGAACGTGCAGTCTTGTCATATTCTACAAAGTCGACATCCTGCCCGTAAAAATGATAGCCTATCCTGACTGTATTTGTCCCGCTGACCCTCCATGTGAAATCAGAGTTGTTTGTGACTTCTACTGTGACATAATTGTCTGCATTACTGCAAAGATAAGAAGGCATATAGCCTGAGAGTTCTGCCCCTAATTGGGCACTCTCGAAATCAACTGCCTCTACAGCTTCTTCCTCTAAAGCTTCTGCCAGTTCCTCTATCTCTTCGGCGGTAAGCTCCTCTCCTGTTTTCGATCCGCCATTTTCACTTGACGATACAGCAGCAGGGCTGCAGGATATCAAAGATACTGATATTAGAAGGACGATGATTAATATTGTACTGAAGATTAATGATTTTTTAATTCCCATCTTAGATTTCTACCTCGCTTATTTAATAGTATTATAAATATCATTGGACTTTACTGATTGCTTATTATAAATTAGTTTGATTATTTTTTGAATAAAAGAACTTAAATATATATAATTATATTTATATTTTTAATTATTTATCCGAGAGGTTAGATTATGACATCATTGGAAATCGTAGGACTTGTAGCAATCATACTCATATCTGCATTCGCTGTAATAGCAATAATAGTAGCTATCCCTCTGTTCAGGCTACTGAATAAAGTAAGATTTATGGCTGACAGACTCAGTGAGAGCTTGATCCCTATGGTGGAAAAATTAAATGATACAGTGACTCATTTAAACACTGAGGTCGGGTCCCTTACTGATCTCACCCAGAGTATAAGCTCGATAGTCGAGCAGCTGGAAAAAATAATAAGACTTGCAAGGGTACTCATCACAAGCCCGCTCATTAAACTTATAAGTGCCTCGGCCGGGATAATAAGCGGTCTTGGAAAAACAGGTAAGGGTCAGGAAGAAGAGTGATCCCCTATATTTGCTTTATAGACCATAAATAATATACACGGCCTATATTAATAAAATTTTAAATCTTAAAGGAGGACAGGATTAATATGGAAGATAGTAATAGAGATAGAAGTCATGCTTCAGAGGTCTTAATAACATTGACACTTGGTTTGGCAGTAGGTTTTGTGGCAGGTGTCCTGCTTGCTCCCAAAAGCGGCAAAGAGACAAGAAAAGAATTGATCGAAAAAGGTGAAGAGTTTGCGGAAAAGACAAAAGAAGGATTTGAAGTAGCCAGGGTGAAGCTTGCTGAAGTAAAGGGGATGGGGGAAGAGTTTTTAGAAAAGAGCAAGGATGCTTTCGAAAAAACTACAAAGACCGTTAGCCAAGAGGCAGGCAAGGCAAAGAAAAAGGTAGAAAAAGTTATAAGCAAGGGCAAGGCAGCTGCTAAAAAAGTGGAAGAATCTCTTTCCTAGACAGGACCAATAAATATTGATAGAAAAAGATATCGTATTAAAAGTACTTGGGACACTGAACTCGGGCGGAGCCAGTTTTTCTGAGGTCTATATACAAAAAAGCATAAGCAATTCACTGAAGCTTGAAGACAGCAGGATCGAGAACTCAAATAGCGGATATGATATGGGTTGCGGGCTGCGCGTATGGATAGGCGACAGCACCTATTATGCTTATGTGGACTCAATTGAAGAGAAAAAACTTATCGAAGCTGCAAAGATTTTGGGCGCTGCAGGAAAGAGCTCGACAAATGGGAAAATCTTTGACCTGAACCCGGATCTGCGGCAGGCACCATCAGGCTATAAGGCAGATATCCTAAAAAAACCCTCAACTACTGCGGCAAATGAAAAAAAAGACATCCTTATGGCAGTTGACAGGGTGTGCAGGGAATATGATAAGCATATAATACAGGTGTCTACTTCGCTGTCCGATATCGAGGAAGAGGTCTATACCGCAAATTCCTATGGAGAAGAGTCCTTCCAGAAAGTAGTAAAATTATTTCTTTCGGTAAATGTCGTGGCCAAAAAAGATAGTGATATGAGGACAGGATATAAATCACTTGCAAAGACAAGCGGTTATGAAGCTGTCAGCATTTCAAAAGCCTGCAGTATTGCAAAAGAAGCTTCGAGGATAGCTATAACCATGCTCGATGCAGTCGATGCTCCCATGGGTGCTCTACCGGTAGTCATAGGGCCGGCCTTTGGAGGCGTAATATTTCATGAAGCCTGCGGACATGGCCTTGAGGCCGATTCGGTAATAAAGGATGCATCGGTCTTTAAGGGAAAAGAAGGCAAAAAGATTGCTTCAGGCATAGTGACTGCAATCGATGATTCGTCGATGCCCAATCACTGGGGTTCATTTAAGTTTGACGGGGAGGGTTATCCCTCATCATCCACCACTCTTATAAAGGACGGGATACTTGAGAATTTTATCTATGACCTGAGAGCTTCCAAGAAACTTGAAAAAGAAAGGACACCTAATGGCAGAAGGCAGTCATTCAGGCATGTTCCCATACCAAGGATGACAAATACATATATAGTCAGGGGCAATGATAAACCGGAAGACTTGATAAAATCAGTTAAAAAGGGAGTTTTCGCAAAGGAGTTTGCTGGTGGCCAGGTAGACACGGCAACAGGAGATTTTGTTTTTGGTATAAGCGAAGGGTATCTTATTGAATCAGGCAGGCTTGGAAAACCGATAAAGGGCGCAACCCTTATTGGG
>CAZKVA010000059.1:0-10079 GCA_964556035.1 uncultured Actinomycetota bacterium | reverse complement strand
ATTATGCAAAGAAGCTGTAGATTTTGCTGCCGAGATCCCCGGGACTAAAGTCATGGTCTGGCCCGCTCATGATGGTTATGACTATCCTTTCCAGACTGATTATTCAGTTGCCTGGAAAAATATGGTAGAAAGTTTCCAGGATATCTGTTCACATAATCCTAATGTGACGGTCTGTATAGAATATAAAGCAAAGGATCCGCGTCAGAGGTTCTATATTGGGAATATTGGGAAAATGATGGCACTCTTCAATGATGTAGGTATGGAAAATCTGAAGGGAGTAATAGACACAGGACATGCCCTTCAGTGCCAGGAAGGTCTGGGGGAGGATGTAATATTCTTAACCGAACATGGTAAGCTCGGTATCGTCCACCTAAATGACAATTACAGGGATGCAGACCCGGACCTTATCTTTGGGACGATCGCTTTCTGGGACAATCTTGAGTTTTTCTATTATCTACTCCAGACAGATTATGACGGGACTATTGAGATAGATTACCAGAACCCCAGGGAGGATCGGGTAAAATCTTTAAAACTTGCTGTGGGTAATATTTATATGTATAAGGATTTTGCAGAAAAACTTCTAAAACATAAAAAAGACATTGATGGGAATTCCCTGAACTACCGTTTTGTAGATAATATGGAATTGATTAAAAAGGTATTATTTAAATAGGATTTATCCAGATTTATTAATATTGTGATGAAGATCCGTATAGTTGAAATTTAAAACATAACTCTAGATGAGCTTCAAATCCTGTTTATTTTATCGACTCTTTTGTGATGTCTTTTTTCCTGGCTGAATTCTGTTTCCAGCCAGATATTAATTATCTTTTTAGCTAAAAGAGGTTTTATATAATTTTGTCCCAGGCATAGGATATTGGTATTATTATGTTCCCTGGACATTCGCGCAACAACCGCATTTGTCGGATTTGCTGCTCTTATATTCTTTATTTTATTTGCAGTGATACAGACCCCGACTCCGCTGTCACAGATTATTATTCCTCTTCTGCCGGTCTCTGATACTTTTCTTGCCACTCTGGCGGCATAATCCGGATAATCGTCACCAGGTTCATATTTTTCATTTCCCATGTCCACTGGGCCGTAACCGGTTTTTGATAGATATATTTTAATATATTCTTTTAATCTAAAACCTGCATGGTCAGAACCAATATAAATAATATTATCTTCTCCGGGAGTTTTGTTTTTAGAATTATTAACTTTGGTCATGATTTAATACAAGATTTATTATTATCCCTTTTGCCAGGGCCATCTTCCATTCATTTCGACTTCCAGGGAAAAACTAAGGAAGGTACGCACTAAAACAATAATTCCCAGGAGCCCGACACTCTGCAGGGTCAACTGCAAATAAAACTATCCTGTATAGATTTTCTCATAATAAATATATAAGTCCAATAGAATCAATGGGAACAGTCTATAAGATCAAAGCTTAGGAGACTGGTGCACTGCTCTAATCTATAGTCCAGCTCCTGTCTGGTATTTCCTCCAAGATTGATGATGCCATAGCGGTAGCTCTGCATATCCTGGAGTTCCTCTGAGAGGAGAGCGCCCTCTTTTCCGTATATCTCGATCCTGGCTTCAGGGAAAATATTATGGATCTTTTTGATATCATCTGTAACGGGTAGCCTTACAATTCTTTTATCTTCAAAAGATCTTAAGACAAAACTGGTAGCATATTTAAATTTACCAGAATTTCCTGCAGGTATCGGAACTTTGCCCAGACAGAGATCTACCTGTGTCTTATAGGTATTTACCCCTTCTACTTTTTCCATAAGGTCCGCAAACTGGCTGGCCATACGGGGATTAGCTTCAATTATCTTTACTGAATCTTCTTCCGGGTTATAGAAGAATTCAATATTGAAGACTCCATTATCAAATCCTGTGGAAGACATAAAAGACCTGGTAATTTCAGCCATCCTTTCCTGTATTTCAGCAGGAAGAGAAGAAGGATATTCAAATCTTTTAAAACTAATAGTACCCGGATACATTATCGAGTCGGTGATCCCCATGATCTCAATTTTTCCATTATATACATATCCCTCCAGGGTCACCTGCTGTCCGCTCATCAGTTTCTCTGCGATCAGGAAGTCTGCATTTATTTTTAGATCGGAATATTTTTTTAAGAGTATATTTAGAGGTTTGGAAAATTTCCGGCCATGCTTCCTGTATGATCCCATGAATTCACTGTATTGCTTCTTATTATCTACCCTGGCAGCAAAAATAGAGAAAAAGGATTTAACAGGTTTGATAAAAACAGGATAATAGGGTGGTCCATCAAAGTTATTATCTGAAGGATCGATAAGAAAAAACTCTGGTACTGCATCCGGGACCGCTCTTTCCTGGTAGACCCTGCTGTAGTATTTATGCTGGCATATAAGATTTGAAAGTACTGGCGGTCCGGGAGTTTTTAGTTTCCCGGAAAGAATACTTGCTACTATTGAACCGGGATAATCATGAGTTCCAATGATCCCATCTATTGGAATATTTTTAAAATCATCCTGGAATTTATTTATAAAACCATGGGGGTCAAATGCAGATAGGTTCTCACGCGGATTTTTCCCATAAAATATGTAATTATGCCTGTACTTTTCGTCTGTGCTTATCTTATCAATTTCTCTATGGTCCCTGATAGTCGGGCATATGATCACTATATTTTTCATAATCATGTCACTTACTTGATCTAATATTTCTGATCCTTTTAAATAATTTAAAAAGGGTCATAGAAATAATAATATTTAATACTATCATATATATGACAGTGTTTTATACATGTATTTTAAGGTAAAGACTTTTATGTAGAAATACTGCTGCCGGAGGGCAGTATTTAGCAATACTTTTGCTTTTGTAAAACAATTAGTATTTTATATAATGATATTATGGAGAAAAAAGGAATTTGTGGAATATGCAGTGCCGGATGTTGGATAATCGCAGATTATGATGATGATGGCAGGATAACCGGGGTCCGCCCGGATAAAGAATCAGAGATGGGTATTATCTGCAGGCTCGCAGAACATGCGCCGGAGATCATCTACTCAAAAGACAGGCTCCTGTATCCTATGAAGAGAAAAGGTAAGAAAGGAAGCTATGATTTTGAGCGTATATCCTGGGACCAGGCATATGAGACAATTGTTGAAAGATTAATTTCTATAAAGAAGCAATACGGACCGGAAGCCAATGCTATCTATACTGGTGTCGGAAGTTTTGAGCTTTCTTTTTGTGACATATATCAACCTAAAGGTGTGGCTGTATCTTCGGCAAGCAGTGTGCTTTTTCCTTTCGGTTCGCCCAATACTATGGGTGTCGGGGCATTATGTTATGTGGCATTCGGTATGATAGCGCCCCATGTAACGATGGGCCGGATGTTCATGAATAGTTTTTCCGATATCGAAAACTCCGAACTTATTGTGGTGTGGGGCACAAATCCTGCAACGGACCTTCCCCCAATAGATATGAAAAGGATACTTAAGGCACAAAAACAGGGAGCTGAAGTAGTGGTCATCGATCCCAGAAATACTGCTACAGCAAAGATGACCGGCGGGCAGTGGATACCTATTCGCCCCGGTACAGATGGTGCCCTGGCGCTGGGGATGATAAATGTCCTTATAGAAGAAGAGCTATACGATGATGATTTTGTGACAGATTGGACAATCGGGTTCGATGACCTGGCAAGATACACACAGCATTACAGACCTGAAGTAGTAGAACATATAACAGGAGTCCCAAAAGAGACGGTGGTTTCACTGGCAAGGAAGATCGCTGGAGCAAGAGGAGCCTCGCAGCTGATGTATACCGGTATGGAATACGGTAATAGCGGAGTACAGAACATACGTGCCGCACTGATCCTATGGGCCCTTGCGGGTCAGCTGGATGTCCCGGGCGGATTGTGTTTTTCCATGGATAAAAATAAATTTCCCATTAACAGGCAAGACCTGGTGGGGAATCCGGATACCGGACCCAGGCTGGGGAAGGATAAATTTCCGATTTATATAAAATACAGGGATGAAGCGCATGCTGCAGCTCTTCCAAAATCAGTATTGGAAGGTGATCCATATAAGATCCGTTCCCTGATAATACTGGGTGGTTCCATAACTACTTCCTGGCCCAATCCGGATATCTGGAAGAAGACATTGAATGAGCTGGATTTTCTCGTGGCTATAGACAGGCAGCTGACCTCTGATTCAGCCTATGCTGATATAGTGCTTCCAGCCACAACATATTTTGAAAATACCTCTTATATGACTTATGGTTCTGTATTCAGGATAAGAGAGAGGATGATAGAACCCCTGGGTGAGGCAAGGAGCGATATCTTTATACTCTCTGAACTTGCACAAAGACTCGGTTACGGCCATCTTTATCCCCAGAATGAAGAGGAACTTTTAAATCATGCCCTGAAGGGTTCTGGCTTTTCACTTGAGGACGTAAATAAATCGGGGGGAATGGTCTCAATAGATACGGAAATGATGCAGTATAAAAAGTGGGAAAAGGGAAAGCTCAGAAAAGACGGTAAACCCGGATTTGAGACTCCTACAGGAAAATTTGAGATCGCCTCGACTATTCTTGAAGAATTCGGATATGAACCGCTTCCTAAATATACTGAACCAAAGGAAGGTCCTCTTGCCCAGCCGGAACTGTTAAAAAAATATCCCCTGGTCTTTAATTCAGGGGCAAGAGTAAAGACAAGTTTTCATACTCAACATCACGGTATAAAAGGGCTATTTAAAGACAGGCCGGAACCGACAGTAATGATAAATAGCATAGACGCAGTAGGGAGAGGAATTGAAAATGGAGACAGGGTCATGATAAAGACCCTGCGCGGGAGCATAGTAATGAGGGCAATTGTAACCGCTGATATTAAACAGGGATGTATCGACGCAAATCATGCTTGCGGAAGCCCCATAGGACCTGAAGCCTGGAAGAAATCAAACATTAATGATCTTACGGACCTTGATAATTATGATCCTATTTCAGGTTTTCCTGTTTATAAGGCACTTCTTTGCGAAATAGTCAAAGCCAAGGACGATGGAGCACCCCTGATAATCGACTCAGGAGAGATAAGATCAGATGAGATCGAAGTCGCAGACATAAAGAGATCAAAAAAGGCTATTTATCTGGATAATAATGCGACTACAAAAATTGCCGAAGCGGTCAAAGACCATATGACAGGCCTCTTTGATGTTTATGGCAATCCCTCAAGCATCCATAGTGAGGGAAAACAAGCAAATAAGATAGTAGAGCAAGCGCGCCGGAAAGTCGCGCAGCAGTTAAAATGCACAGCAAAGAGGATCATCTTTACCGGGTCCGGGACTGAATCGGACAATATAGCCATAAAGGGTGTGGCACTGGCTGGTAATGGAAAAAAGAATCATATCATCACTTCTTCCATCGAACATCCAGCTGTACTTAATAGCTGCAAATGGCTCCAGACTCAAGGGTTTACGGTCACTTATCTTCCTGTAGATAAAACAGGGATAGTGGATCCTGGAGATCTTGAAAGAGCCATCATGGACCGAACCTGCCTGATATCCATAATGCTTGCAAATAATGTCACCGGATCAATACAGCCGGTCAGGGAACTATCTGGAATTGCTAGAAAACGGGGGATTATTTTTCACACTGATGCTGTACAGGCAATGGGAAAGATCCCTGTAGATATTGAAGAACTAGGAGTGGACCTTCTTTCGATTTCCGGACATAAGCTATATGGGCCCAAAGGGGTCGGTGTATTATATATCAGAAAAGGCATCGATCTACAGCATCTCATCCATGGAGGTGGCCAGGAATACGGGATACGCTCTGCAACAGAAAATGTGATGGGGATAGCAGGATTTGGAAAAGCGATGGGAATGGTCCCCAAATATCTTAAAAACACCGAAAAGACCATAAAGCTCCGTGACAGACTCCAGTCAGGAATCAAGGATATCGCTGGTGATTATTTATTTAATGGTAATGCCGGTAACCGGCTGCCAAATACATTAAATATCACCATTCCAGGTATCAGGGGAGAATCGATAGTCCTTGAAGCTGATAAGAGGGGACTATGTTTTTCCTCCGGGTCCGCATGCCATTCAGGCTCTTCAGCTCCTTCTTATGTGCTTCTTGCCATGGGGCTTACCGAGGAAGAGGCCCACTGTTCACTCAGGTTTTCCCTTGGGCATAAGACAAGTGAAGAAGAAATACTCAAATCTCTTGATATAATAAGAGAGATAATAAATAGTTCCAAAAATATAATAAGGTTCGTTCCGTGCAAGTAAAGGAAAGAAATGGCTGAGCAGGGTTACCGTTTATTTAATGAGGGCGAAAATATAAAGTTTAAGACGCATCAGGAATTTGCAAATGATGTATTGATCGGTCTTTCACAACCCTTAAAGTGGCTTCCATCTAAATATATTTATGACAGCCAGGGAAGCAGGCTGTTCAAGGAAATAATGGAGCTTCCGGAATATTATTTGACCCGTACGGAAATAGGGATACTTGAAAGCAAGAAAAATCAGATTGTAGAACAGATCGGGAACAGCGAATTTAACCTTATAGAACTTGGCTGCGGGGATGGTAAAAAAACTAAAATACTGATTGAACAGTTTCTTAAAAATGACCGAAGGCTCCACTTTTTTCCAATTGATATATCAGAAGATTCAATATCTGATTTTATTGATTGCCTGAGAGGCCAGTACCCGGACTTAAGATCCGAAGGCCTGGTATCAGATTATTTTGAGGGACTTTATTGGCTCTCGGCACAAAACCATAGAAAAAATGTCGTTCTTTTCCTGGGATCAAATATTGGAAACTTTACTCCCTTAAAAGCAGGAGTATTTCTTTCGAGCCTCTGGAAAGCATTAAATAATGGTGATATGGTTTTTATAGGTTTTGATCTGAGGAAAAATACCGATATGATGGTAAGGGCATATAATGATAAAAAAGGGATCACAGAAGCTTTTAATAAGAATCTTCTAAAGAGGATAAACAGGGAGCTTAATGGTAATTTTGATCTGGACCAATTTGAATTCTATGCGACATATGATGTTGTCGAGGGCGCCATACAAAGTTATCTGATAAGTAAAATAAAGCAAGAAGTTTTTATCGGGGAACTGAAGTGGCTCTTTTCATTAAAGGCAAATGAACCCATACACACTGAATCATCCTATAAATACCTTACCAGTGACATAGAAGATATGGCAGATAAAAATAATTTTGAGATTATTGATAATTATTTTGATCCGAATAAATATTTTGTAGATAGTCTCTGGAAAGTAGTTAAATAAGAACGTGAAACATAAGTATTTGTGATTTTTAAAAAAGAGATGATGATTATGGATAAAAAATACGATGTAATAGTAATTGGAACTGGAGGGTCAGGGTCAAATGCAGCTTATATGTGCAAGTCTGCAGGAATGGATGTTGCGATAATAGATCACGCTCCTTTTGGGGGAACTTGTGCGTTGAGAGGCTGTAATCCTAAAAAGGTCCTGCATGGGGCCGCCCACATATCAGAGCTCGTGAATAATATGGGTAGGGTCCTGGAAGGATCTGTAGTTATTAATTGGGAAAAACTTATAGAATTTAAAAAGACTTTTATCGAGAAAATACCAGCGCAGAGGGAAAAAGATTTTAAGGATAGCGGTATTGCAGCGTTTAAGGGAACAGCCAGCTTTACCGGGATAAATGAGATTTCTGTAAATAATGAAAAGCTGTCAGCAGAATTTATAGTAATAGCTACCGGCTCCATACCGGGGGACTTAAGATTTCCTGGAGCAGAACTCCTTACTACCAGTGATGTTTTTATGGAAAATACCAGGCTTCCGGGAGAGATCATTTTTATTGGCGGAGGTTATATTTCTTTTGAACTGGCCCATATTTCTGCGAGGGCAGGGGCAAGGGTAAAGATCATCCATAGAAGCAAGCATCCATTGAAAAATTTTGACCAGGACCTGGTAGGGATGATGCTTGAAACTACCGCTAAAACCGGGATCGAGTTTATACCTGATATTGAGCCGCAAAGCATCAAGCAAAAAGGTGAAAAACTATTTGTTGATTGCGGAGAAAAAAGCTATACATGCGAAATGGCGGTCCACGGGGCGGGAAGGGTTCCAAATATCAAGCAGCTAGATCTTGAAAAGGCAAATGTCGACCAGGACCATGGTGTATTGGTAAATGAATATTTACAGAGCATATCCAATCCCAATGTATATGCAGTGGGGGACGCGGCGTCTATTGGCCAACCCTTGACACCGGTAGTGAGTATGCAGGGTAAGGTCGCAGCTTATAATATTATAAATGGAAATAAAAAAAGTATGGATTATTCACTTGTTCCTTCCGTAGTTTTTACGATCCCTCCCATGGGTTCAGTAGGGCTTACCGAAAAGCAAGCCATAGAAAAGGGTCTGGATTACCGTATCAATATGGTAGATAGCACAAACTGGTACAATTCCAGGAGGCTTGGATATAAAAAGACCGGTTACAAGGTCCTGATAGATAAAAAGACTGACAGGATAATCGGGGCTCATATTCTTGCTCCGGGAGTAGAGGAAGTATTGGATTTCTTCATGCTTGCCATGAAGACCGGGATAAAGACCAGCGATATAAAGGATCTGATATTCTCATATCCAAGCAGTACTTATGATATAAAATCGATGGTTTAGAGAACAGTATCTCAGGATAATACCTCAATATAATTACTGGATAATTTTTGCAGCAAATTAATCATTTTGAAAAAATAATCTAAGTAATTTTTGATAAAGAACAGTAAAGAACAAGCTGGAAGAATAATGCTTGCAAAAAGAAATAAAAAAGAATACTATTGTTCATGAAACCTGTTTCATTATAAGAAGAATCTCATATCTGCTGTTAAGATAGCATTCGTTTTTGAGGCTTATCTGGAGGGTACGTATGGCACTAAAAAACAGGACCGCAATAATTACCGGATCCAGCAAAGGCATTGGAGCTGCAATTGCCATAGAGCTTGCAAAGCAGGGATGCAATACAGTCATAAACTACAATTCTGACAGTGAAGGGGCCCGGGAAGTCTTAAGGACGATCAAAACCGTAGCCGGGACAGATGCCATTATGGTAAAGGCGGATATCGGAAAATATAGAGACGTCAAAAAGCTTTTTGGAGAAGCAGTAGACTCTTTTAAAAAGATAGATATCCTGGTAAATAATGCCGGTATAGCCATATGGAAGCCATTTCTGGAAATAACTGAAGAGATGTGGGACAGGACCATGGATACAAATCTTAAAGGAACCTTCATGTGTTCCCAGATGGCGGCAAAAGAAATGATAAAAACCGGCGGAGGTGCAATAGTCAATATATCCTCGCTTGGAGCCAATGGTTCAATGGACTGCCTGGTACCTTATGTAACATCCAAGGGTGGGATGACTTTACTTACAAAGGCTCTTGCTGTTGAGCTTGCACCTTATAATATAAGGGTCAATACTATTGCACCAGGGACGATCGATATAGAGAGAAACAGAAAGACTGACCCGGATTACCCTGATGACTGGATACCATATATACCCATGGGAAGGGTTGGAAAAGTCAAAGATATAACGGGGCCAGTTGTCTTTTTATGCTCGGAAGAATCAAGTTATATAACAGGACAGAATATTTATATATGCGGGGGACAAACAGACTATGTGCCCATGCCTCGTTCCGGTTTCGCCCGCTGACCAGAATAAATTAATATGCTTGAAGCAGTAATAATCTCAGATGATCTGACAGGAGCCTGTGACAGCGCTTCTTACTTTTGCAGTAAAAAGGTTCCAGTTGAGGTTAACATTGATGCGTTAGGACTTAAAGATCTGCCATCCGGAAATCAGAAGATAATAGTTTTAAATACTGATTCGAGGTCGCTGCCAGTTCACCAGGGCATAGATAAAGTAAAAAAAACAATAGAAAAGATAAACAATAGAGAAAGTATTATCGCAATAAAAAAAATTGATACTGCTTTCCGTGGAAATGTATGTGATGAAATAGTTGCGGTTTTGGATAGTCTTTGCAGGAAGACATGCTTTGTAATACCAGCTATTCCTGATATGGGAAGGTTTACCATAGATGGACACCAGATATT
>CAZKVA010000058.1:0-10086 GCA_964556035.1 uncultured Actinomycetota bacterium | reverse complement strand
TCTCCATCTCTGACTTATCCCCAAAATGAGGTATTGAATGAAAATCTAAGTTAATAGTATCTCCTTTGTATAGATCAGGATAGTTATGTAAAAAGTTTCCGGTGATCTTTTTTTGAAACTCCATAAGCGCAGAAGCTTCTGTCCTGCAGGAATAGGAACATATATAGCCGGGTTTGGGAAGAACATTGAGCCCGGCAAAGATCCCAAAACCCATATCACTGTCATACTGATTTATATGGCTAAGCCTTTCATTGCCGATTAGTTTTAAAAGCAGCATGGAAAGAGATGCCTGCACTTTTCCGATACTGCTGGATTCGGGCAGATCGCATCTACTTACAATATCTAAGATTTTGCTTTCCAGTATATAAGGCAGAAACAAATACGCGCCCGCTACCTGGCACTCTATGCGAAATGGGGCAAGCTCGCTTATATTAAGATCGGCAGATCTACGAGGCAGCAGCATGCCTTTTTTGGAGATGCCCCTTTCCTTATCTGTCCTGCGGCAAAGCCTGGCAAATCCTGCATCACGGAGTATCCTTTCTACGGTTCGAGTGCCTGGCGGGCTATCTGAATCCTTTAACTTTTCTGCGATCTCTTTTGCGCTGAGTCTTTTTTTTCTTCTTAGATCAATTATCTCTTTAACTGCCTGTTTTGAAGTATGCCTTCCTTTGGGGCCAGTTTTTACATCTGGAAATAGTTGATGTTTTCCGTTAAGGAGCCGGTTAATGATTGTATTAAGCGACCGGGGGCTATAGTCAAAACGTGCTGCGATTTCATCTATCGTGCCTTCCCCAAAGGCAACTGCTCTTATCGCTTCGTACTGCCTTTGTCTGGGCTTTAGATCTTTTATGAAATAATATTTTAATATCATAACTAAATTATGTCGTTTATAATACTGATTATACACTGGTATTACTATTATTGTCAAGCAATATTTGCTATTATATTAATGTTTATAGTGGTATTTTAGCAATTTAGGAATATTATTTACAACGGACAATATTTATATATGCGTCAGTATTTATATTTAACCGTCATAATTTTGTTGTAATTGTTGCTTATAACTATGATAATGGCCAGATATAGCTGGATATCTGCTATAATGAGGTGTGGTTAGCTGATGGCGGTTAAGCGGCTGTGGAAATCGGTGTTAAAACTATTAGATGCCTACACTAAGAAAGAAGTAGATCTTACAATAGACAATATCGAGGCAATAGAAGCTATCGAGATAGAAAATATTGCCGAAAAGCTAAAGAGTGCAAATACTATATGCACTGCAGTTGGGGATCATGTACTTCCGCTGGTAGCTCCTACAATAACCAGAGGTCTGGAAAGAAGATTTAAGGAAAATGGAGAACCCATAGATATATATCTCTGTGAAAATAATCTTGCCGCTCCCAGTATTTTAAAAAAAGAAGTTCTTAATAATGCCTCACTTGAAATGAGGGATACGATAATAGACAAAGTAGGTTTTGCCGGTATGGTAGTATCAAGGATGGTACCAACTGCAAGTAAAAGATTCGGTATTACTGAGAAATTATTTGCGGTTGCTGATTCATATCATAAGCTTCCTTATGATGGTACTGCAATAAAGGCTAAACCACTTCCCATAGATGGTATGAAATCTGCCAGTAATTTTACTGCTGTCTTTGATAGAAAACTCTATACATTGAACCTTACTCATGCTGCTCTCGGATATCTCGGATACTTGAAAGGCTATAATTATGTCCATGAGCCTTTTAGTGATAAAGAATTAAATCCGATAATAGAGGGTGCAATGGAGGAGATCTCTGAAGCTCTTTTAAAAAAATATGATAAGGACCTTGATGCCGGGGAGCAAAGAGAGATATTAAAAGATATTAAAATAAGATTTGGTAATCCTTTACTGCTTGATTCCATTTTAAGAGTGGCCAGAGATCCTTTGAGAAAACTGGGACCAGAAGACCGCTTGGTCGGTAGTGCCAGCCTCTGCACCAGCCAGGGCATTTATCCTAAAAATATAGCTTATGTATGCGGAGCTGCATTTAATTATAGTGATAAAGATGACGAAAGCAGTCAGAAGTTGAAAAAGATGATAGAGAAAGAGGGAATAGAAAATATTTTAACAGATGTAACAGGGCTGGCTCCTGAAAGCAGGCTGGGTAAAGATATTATAGATTCCTTTTACCGGTTTAAGAAAAAACGGAAGAAATGGAAAAAATAAAGATTTGACCTATTTAAAATAAAGGAGAGTTAATTGAGTAAACTAGAGAAATATAAGAATGATTTTAAAAATTATAAGATCCCTAAAACAATGAAGGCTGCAATATTGTCCGGGGTGGGATTCGAAAATGTTACCGTAGAAGAAATACCAGTCCCCGAACCGGGACCAGGTCAACTATTGGCCCGGGTCGATGCAGCGGGCGTCTGTACCTCAATACTGAAAATTATCGAGCAGGGTGCAAAACATAAATACCTTTATGGATGGGATCCTGTAAAGTGGCCACTTATTCTTGGAGATGAAGGATCGCTGACTATTGTAAAAGTAGGGAGTGACCTGGAGGGTAAATATCACATAGGTATGCGTTATGGACTACAGCCTGCAGTCGATACTCAGCCAATAAATAATCTGGAAAGATATAAGGATAATGGTAAGGGTGTAGAGAAAATGGGTGTGGGATATACCCTACCGGGTCAGCTGGCTGAATATGTATTAATACAGGAAGAGATAATGAAAGGTAACTGCATTGTGCCACTGGAGGGTGACGAGATATCGTGTTTCGCCGTATCAATGGCTGAACCCATCTCCTGTGTGGTATCATCACAGAGTAGGCATGTCCATATATATAAAGACTCACCACAATCTCTCAGATATGCAAAACTCGGTATAAAAGAAAACGGGGTCTGCGTAGTAGTAGGGGCCGGTGCAATGGGAAAGATCCATTTAGAACTTGCTATGCGCTTTAAACCGAGAATATTGATAGCAGATGATGTTTTAGAAGAAAGATTAGACTGGATAAATAGGGTATTGAAACCAAAAGCAGAAGAAAAGGGAATAAAACTAATAACAGTTACTCCGGATAAAATGAATGATGTTTTGACAGATGTCAGCAAAGGTAGGATGGCTGATGATATAATATTGGCAGTAGGGATAAGGGAGGTACAGCAAAAAGCCCTTGATTGGCTCGGTTTTAGCGGGGTCATAAACCTATTCGGAGGCCTTCCAAAAGGGGATTCCGTATTAAATATTGACAATATACAAGTACATTATGAAGAAATAAAAGTACTTGGTTCTTCAGGGGGAGATCCGGGAGATTACATTCAGACACTCGAGGCTATTAAAAATAAGGATATAGATGCAGGTAATTATGTGGCGGCTGTTGGAAGCATAGATAATGCGGTAAAGGTCCTGAAAATGATCAAGAAAAATGAGATCCAGGGTAAAGCAATACTTTATCCCCATGTGAAGCAGATGGACCTCAAAATGGTTGATTATTGGGACAGGGAAAAAGAAGATAACTTTCTTGATGATAATTTAAAAGATTAAAATCACGGGTCGGATAAATAGCCTTAATTTTTTATCAAATAAAATATAGTTACAGCATGTTTATATATGTTTGCTCAGATAAAGTTTTATTATGTTTAAAAATCCAGAATATTTTATCGGTGTAGATCTTGGAACCAATGGTATAAAAGCAGGTATAGTCGATACAGGTGGAAAAATAATCGAGACTTCCTACTGGGAAACTGTTCTGGAATCAAGTGGTGTCAGTAAGATGGAGCAGAATATAGATTATTTTTATATATCTTCGCTAAAGATCATCAGGGATGTCTTGGAAAAGTCAAAAATACCTCCTGAAAACATCAGCTCAATAGCCATAGATGGACAGATGGGAGGAATAATAGGTGTAGATAAAAATTTTAATTCAGTTACCGGCCTTGATATGGGTCTGGATATTAAATCAGAAAAATATAATGTTTATATTCATGATAATTATCTCAAAGAGTTAATATCTACTTAATGTGGTTATCCCAGAAACACTCCTAAGATAATGTGGTGGGAAAGCCAGTATCCGGAGATATATAAAAGGATCACTAAATTCGTAACATTAAACGGATATGTAAACGGAAAGATGTGTTCGATAAAAGCAGATCAGGCAGTAATGGATTATACATTGCTCTCATTTTTCGGTAATGATGATGCGGAAAACCTTGAATGGTCCGAAAGTCTCTCTGATGTCCTTGAAATAGATGTGGAAAAACTGCCAGAGGTAGTAGAACCATGGTCCAGAGTAGGTGGCCTGTCCAAAGAGGCGGCGGAGATCACGGGACTTTTGGAAGGAACAACTGTAGTGGCTGGAGCTGGTTATCAACCGGCTGGTTTTCTTGGTGCTGGGCTATTAGATATCGGTTCGGTGATAGATATTTCTGGAAGTTCAACTATCCTGCAGCTTACAGTTGATGAATACAGGTCCGATAAGATTAATAATACTGTGATGTATATGCCGTCAGTCATAAGAGGCATTTATCATGCTTTTACCTATATAAATGGTGGAGGCATTACTTTAAGGTGGTTCAGGGACCAGTTCTTAAATAATGAAGATGATATACCGGTGAAAGACTTATATGGGGAAATCGAGAAAAAGGCCAGAGTTGTTCCAGCAGGTTCGGAAGGGTTGATATTTATACCTTATATGGGCGGCAGGCAGTGTCCTTATTCTGAAGAGCTTAGAGGGTCATGGATAGGGTTAAACTGGGGGCACAGAAAGGAGCATCTTTACAGGGCTATTTTGGAGGCACTAACCTATGATTACAGATTGGGACTTGATGCACTAAAAGAGCTTTTTCCCGAAATAAAAATAAGTAATATGCCGGTATCTGGAGGAAGTGCAAAGTCCGGACTATTCAATCAGATAAAAGCAGACATTATGGGGATTGATTATATAAGAACAATAGAGGAGGTATTTGCCATAAGGGGTTCGGGAATAATTGCCGGGTATGGAGTTGGAGCTTTTAAGAACCTTAGAGAAATATCAAACAAGATAAATATATTGAAAGAGGACCATGTCTATAGGCCTGACAGATCCAATTATAAGATATACTCAGAATATTTTGATATTTTTAAAGAAATAATAGACAAACCTCTCAAGGATACTTTTAGGATACTTTATAAAAAATCAGGCTAAAGGAACTTTTTATTTCCTGCATATCTCATATAGACTTTCAAAAAATGTGGAGAAATGCAAAAATTCCTTATTAAAAAACTTGCCTTTAACAATTCGTACAAAATATAATAAATCTAGGTAATTTTACGAGGCTGAGGCGGACCATAATAATAAATGATTAAAATAGGAATAGATCATAAATTCAGGAATAAAAATTAAAACCAGTGGGAGGTTAAAAAATATGAGAAAAGATAGAGTAGCGATAATCGGTGGGGTCGCCGCAGGAACGGCGGCAGCAGCCAAATGCAGGCGGCAGGATGAGGATCTTGAGATCATAATATATGAGAAGGATAAATATATCTCATACGGGACCTGCGGGCTCCCATATCTTGTGTCTGGCAAGATAGTAAATATGAATAAATTACTTATAAATACACCAGAGAAATTTTCTAAAAGATTCAATGTTGATGTAAGGACAGAGCATGAAGTATTAAACATAGATGCTAAAAATAAAAAAATATTTGTGAGGGATTTAAAAAACAATAAAGAATTTGAGGACCATTATGATAAGTTGATCCTTACTACCGGATCGGTTCCTATAGAAATAAAGATGGAAGGGTATGGAGCCAGCAATATATTCGTCTTAAAGACCATGAAAGACGCACTGGATATAAAAAAATATCTGAAGGAGATCAGCAGTACCGGTAAAAAAGATAGAAATGCTGTCATTATCGGTGGAGGTTTTATAGGGCTGGAGCTGCTGGAAGCATATCTTGAAGGAGGCTTCAGTGTGAGCATCATTGAAAAGGACAGCCAGATTCTTCCGATGTTTGACTGGGAGATAATAGAATATCTCGAAAATCAACTTGAGGACCTGGGTATCAGGATACTTAAAAATGAAGAGGCAAAAAAGCTTATAAAAGGAGATGATAATAAGGTGTCAAAAGTTGTGACATCGGGGGGAGAAGAGCTGGACACCGATATGGTTTTTTTTGGAATCGGGACAAGGCCAAACAGTATGATCGCAGCTGATGCCGGCATTAAAATAGGGAAGTCCGGAGCGGTCATCGTCGATGAGTTCATGCGGACCAGCATAGAGGATATATATGCTGCAGGAGATTGCTGTGAATGCGAAAATCTTATTTCAGGAGACAGGCGCTCCTACAATCTGGCCACGATTGCAAATCGTCAGGGAAGAACGGCTGGATATAATGTTGCCGGAGGAAATGAAAGATTTGACGGCAGTATAGTGACTTCGATAATAAAAGTGCTGGATATTGCCATTGGGAAGACTGGTTTGAGCCTCAAAGAAGCAAAAAGATTTGGAATCGACGCAGGGTGCATAGAGGTCCACTACGGATCACATGCAGGCTATTATCCCGGCGCGGAGACAATGCATATGTTGGTAGTATTTGACAGGAAAAGCAGAAAGCTTATTGGGCTGGAAGCTATTGGAAGGGACGGTATAGATAAAAGGGTCGATATCGCGTCAACAGCGATCAAGGGAGGACTTACAATAGAAGATCTTGCCAGTACCGAACTGGCCTATCAACCGGCTTACGGTTCCGCAAGGGACTCTATAAATATTCTTGGAATGATAGCGGAAAACCTCCAAAAAGAAGAAGTCAGTTTTATTGATATACCTGAAATGCGAGAGAGGATAAAAAATGGTGATGATATGGTTATCCTTGATACAAGGTCCGCTAAGGAATATGATGCTGGGCACATAGAAGGGGCGGTAAATATTGTCGTAGATGATATCAGGGAAAACATCGGTATGCTTGATCCCGGTAAGGAGATCATTCTTTATTGCCGCACAGGATATAGGGCATATCTTGCTTTAAGGACACTTAAAAATCATGGATTTTCTGATGTCAAATTGCTCAATGGGTCGTATCTTAGCTGGGAGAGAAAGTTATAGTATAAACAATCGAGCAGGTTAGCTTGGCATAGACTCTGTAGATTCAGCCAGGAGAAAGTATTAGTAGATTAAACACCAATTATCTTATAATAATGAGCATCAGAAAAATTATAGATTCAAAAGAAGAAATAATCTACAATTATCAAATAGGATAATTGATAATTGTGTTTTGATACAGATATAAAGTCTGGATTTAATTTGGAGGAAAATTATATCAATTTTTAAAATTTATTGAAAGATTTCATATCATACATTAAATAAAGGAGATGTCGTGAAAAGTGAAAAAGGAAAAAAATCCAGTAGTACCATGAGAGAAATGCTTCAAGAATTAAATGAAGCATATGAAATGATGTCTTTAAGTGCACCGGAGTATTTTAAAAATTTTATGGATCTCTTTGATAGTGCTGAAAGAAAAGGTATTCTCACTGAAAAAATAAAAGAATTAATTTCTATAGCATTAGCTATAAACTCTCATTGTAAGCCCTGTATAGCCTTTCATGTAAATAATGCAATAGATAATAGAGCAACAAAACAGGAAATAATTGAGGTTTGTAAAGTTGCTGTTTTAATGGGTGGCAGTCCTTCTTTTGTTTATATTAAATATGTTCTTGATGCTTGTGAAGAATTTGGTGCAGAGTGAGACTTAAAACTCTTTATTAATTAAATTAATATTTCCTAATCAAATCTGATATGGACCCCAAAACTTGGACACCAAGTTAACTGGTCAGAATAAGCTGATAGAACTCATTTCTTTTCTGTTTTTCATTTATTTCTCCATTTATTTTATATATAAGATAATAATTTCAATATTAAATAATTATTTAATACTAAAAAAAATTAGTTTGACAGATAGTTAAGAAGGAGTATCATTGGTATTGATATTGATTATCATTATAAGTAGAGGCATGAATGAGTATACCAAAGATCAGTTTTGATGATTATTCACCTTCTGAAATGGAAAAGAGGGTAGAGTCTGCCAGTATATCAAAGACAAAACTTAGTTTCTTAAGTCTATTCATGCTATCTTTTCTTGCAGGAAATTTTATTGCATTAGGAGCTGAATTTTATACTCTAGTAACTTTTGATTCTGAACTGAGCTATGGTCTGACTAAAGCAATAGGAGGGTTAGCTTTTTCATTAGGTCTGATTTTAGTAATTGTAGCTGGTGCTGAATTGTTTACTGGTAATAATTTAATTATGATGGGATTTGCTTCAAGGGTAGTAACGTTTAAACAAATGCTAAAAAACTGGGGAGTTAGTTATATTGGAAATTTTATTGGTTCAATAAGTGTAGTTATTTTGATGTATTTTACGAATTTATGGAAAATACAGGATTCTTTATTAGGTGCCAGTGCGGTAATTATCGCAAATGGTAAAGTAAATCTTACTTTTCTAGAGGGTTTTTCAAGAGGGATGCTTTGCAATACATTAGTATGTCTTGCGGTGTGGCTTTGCTTTAGTGCCAGGACAGTAGTCAGTAAAATTTTAGCAATAATATTTCCGATTACTGCTTTTGTAGCCTCTGGTTTTGAACATAGTATAGCCAATATGTATTTTATCCCTATGGGAATATTATTAAAAAACAATTCAGCGATTACAGATAAAGTTTTTGAAATATCTCCTAATATTAATCTTGAAAGATTAAATACCATGGGTTTTCTGGGGAATCTTTTGCCAGTTACTCTGGGTAATATTGTTGGAGGGGCTTTAATGGTTGCTGTAGTTTATTGGTTAATAATAGTATTGCCTGAGAAATTTAAGAAAAAAAAATGATTAAAACTTAAAGGAGGAATAAAAATGCTAAAGAGATTAACCCCAAATCTAATAGTTGATGACGTGAATGCTACGGTCAAATGGTACCAGGATGTTCTTAGCTGCTTCGAAGTTGTTGTAACTGATCCCGATAATGGCAAACTGGATTGGGCTTTGATGTCTTGTGAGGATGTGGATATCATGTTTCAGTCCAAAGACAGTATCTCTAAGAGTTTTGGGGAGTTCCTGGATAAGAAAAACAGTGGGAGTGTGGTTATTTATATAGAAATGGAATATTTGAAAGGCTTGATAAAAATGATCAAGGATAAAGTGGAAGTAGTAAAAGATATTCATACAACACCTTATGGAATCCAGGAATTTATTATTAGGGATTGTAATGGTTTTATTTTAGTTTTTGCGGAGGGGTAGAAGTGAGTAAGATTAAAAGCAGTAATACAGATAAGGTTAAATATAGGTCCTGGGTGGTAAGTCTTAAAAAATATGGTTATAAACTTACAGATCCCAGAGAAACCATACTGGACTATTTAAGCAAAGAATCAGGAGTCAAAAGCGCTGAAGATGTATATTTAGGATTAAAAGGAATTAATTCCCAGATCGGTATTGCAACTGTTTACCGCACCCTGGATATATTATCCAATTTGGAACTGATACATAAGATAAATTTTGGCAGCAGCAAATCATTATATGTTTTTTCAAAAAATGGTAATAAAGATTCATCTATATACTTGGTATGTGATAATTGCGGCAAAGTAATTATAAATAATAAATGTCTTAATAATGCAATAAAAATACGTCTTATTGATGATGCTAAAAAAAATATCTTTAAAAACTGCAACTTAAAGATCAATAATTTTAAAATTTACTTTAGCGGTCTTTGTGATAAGTGCTCAACTCAAGATCTAAGCAATGAGTAGTAAATATAAAGAAATGAAGAAAAGATGGTTAAAAAAAATAAATACCCAGTAGCATTTATTACCACACATCCAGGAGGCAGATTATCGACCTTTTTGATTGAAGAAGTAGCTTATTGTGGAAATGATAGAGCTAAAGTCACTATTGAGGCACCATGTTCTTTTCTAGAAGAAAATATTGATACTAAATATATAGAGTGTGTATATGATAAAGATTTTAACAAAGAAGCCAGGATAGTGTATTCAAAAATAATACTTAAAGGTAAGAACCTGGAAGATTTAAGTAAAGATGAAAAAATAGAAGTTTATGCAAGAGCAGCATCTAAATTAACTGTTG
>CAZKVA010000057.1:2511-10118 GCA_964556035.1 uncultured Actinomycetota bacterium | reverse complement strand
AAGTCACTTGCATGGGCAAGGCAATATAATACTTACTATAGAGAAAGTTGATTTTGAATATATCCCCGAAAATAAAAAATGCTCAGGTGGTAAAACCATTTAATGACGACCCCGTTAAAATGTATCTTAAGGCAATTGGCAAAGAAAGACTTCTAACTGCAGCAGAAGAGGTCCAGCTTGCAAAAAAAATCGAAAAAGGGGACCAAGCTGCTAAGAGTAGGCTTATTGAAGCAAATTTGAGACTCGTTGTAAGTGTGGCTAAAAAATATGTCAGCAGGGGTATGCTATTTCTGGACCTTATTCAGGAAGGAAATCTGGGACTTATAAGAGCTGTAGATAAATATGACTATAAAAGAGGTTTTAAATTTTCAACTTATGCGACGTGGTGGATCAGGCAGGCGGTAACAAGATCTATTGCGGATCAGGCAAGAACAATCAGAATTCCGGTTCATATGGTTGAAAATGTTAATAAGTATATCCGTATCCAAAGACAGCTTCTCCAGAAGCTTGGCAGAGAACCTAATTCTGATGAAATTGCAAAGTTATTAGATGTTACACCAGATAGGGTCAGGGAGATCAGGAAGATCGCCCAGGAAACAATATCACTTGATACTCCAATAGGTGAAGGTGATGAAACCCGCCTCAGTGATTTTATTGAAGATTCGGAAGTTAAAGCTCCTGATGATGCAGCAGACTTTTCCATGCTTCAGAAACATCTTCAGATTGTTCTAGGAACTCTAAAGGAACGGGAAAGAAAAATTATCAAATTAAGATATGGACTCCTGGATGGTCTACCAAGGACACTGGAGGAAGTTGGCAGAGAATTTAACCTGACCAGGGAAAGGATCAGGCAGATAGAGTTCAAAGTACTATGTAAATTACGAAATACCAGACATAATAGCTCATTAAAAGATTTTCTCTAAGATCATTTTGAAGAGTTCTAATAATAATTTGAAAGTATTTACTACTTGGTTTCGTTATTAGCCTATAAGTTGTTCTATTCTAACTTAGTCCATTTTTCTTAGGAGGCTGTGCGGATACTGGACCCAAAACTCATTATGTCTTCCCGTAGATTTGTCAAAGATGGATTTGTGAAGACCCGTCTTCTCTGGATCATCATTAAAAGATTATACCAATTAGGTATCTCCCCTTATACCCTGGCAAAACTATATAAGGATGTCAGATAGATAGTGTGATTATAATACTGGATGCTTTCAGCTAACAAAAAGATTTAATTGTGAAACTATCTTATTCTCTTATAGCTACATGTAATCAAGGTTTTTTCTGCTCCCCATACAACCATTCCTGGTCACAAGAAGAATAAGGAAGAAGGCAGATAGTTTGTTTCTTATTATTTTATATTTCATCACCAGTATTTTTTCATCCCACCATTCTTTATTATAAATTAAATGAATCCAAGAAAATATAAGGCAGCTATACTGCCGTGTATCGTGGCAAAAGATATCGCTATTATTGCAAATGTCCTGTGAAGCCGGTAAAAGACCCTTTTTTTCTTTATCCGAAGTAATATCAAAAACAATATAGTCAGTGCGAAGAGTGAATAAGTTGTAACTCCCAGAATGACTATTACATTCCCCATGCTTCTACCTCCCTGATAATCATGCAATTAATTCCAATGGTGTAAAAGAGCTAATAATAAGATATTTTTCTGAATGTTCAATCATATCTTTCTTCAGGACGGTCCCTTCCTGCATAATCGGACCATCCCCGCTGCTCCCAGTAACCCCTGTAATCATAATCCACAAATTCGATCTTATTAACCCATTTGGGCCACTTCATCCCATATTTTTCAGGAACTACCATCCTGACCGGAAAACCATGTTTTTCAGAAAGGGTCCGGCCATTCATCTTGTATGCAAGCATCACTCCTTCTTCCATTGCTTCATCAATTGTGATGCTGGTCGAATATCCATCATCACAGAAAAAGGCTACCTTAATCACACCACTCTCAACTCCTACCAGATCTAATATATGTTCGAAAGGAATACCGGTCCACACTGCATTACCGATCGAACTTCCACCCGGCGGATTGGATATGGTCTCAAGAGTAGCAAAGATAGATTCCTGAGGCATTGCAAGTATTTGTTCATAATTTAGCTCAAGAGGATCCCCTACAAGACCTGTTATCTCCAGCACCCAGTCTTCTATATCTATCTCAGGTATAAACCCCAGGGAAAGCGTGAAGAAATTCTGTTCTGAAATAAAGTCTACATCCCTACTGGTTATATTATCCCCTTCAGGCACCTGATCACTATAAGGTCCGATAAAATCAAAAAGTACAGGGTTTTTGACCCATTTATTTGTAGGCCCATTATCAAGGACGATCTTTAATATCCCATCGCCAGAAGGACTCAGGTACTGGCCATTCTTTTTCCATACAAGATATATCTCATCTCCTAAAAACTCTTCAATACTAAATTGTGCAGCAAAAAGATCGGTTGCATAGATTATCACATTTTCTGCTTCCTCTGAGATATCCGCATCCTTAAGTAAAGACTTAAGGTTTATACCTGTAAATTCCTCCTCGACTATCTCCTTATCTGTTCGGATCCCCTTTGCATCAAAGGTAAGAATCTTGTCCTGGTTTTCTACCAATATATCATAGAAATTTCTGGTGAGTTCCTTATTTAAGAGGCCCGTAAAAAGTATTTCGTATTCCGGAATAGTTTCTGCGAATTCAAGATCATTTTCTATTACACTTATGTCTATTTCTTCAGGTATAAATACTTCTGCTTCGGCACTTCTATTACTGACCTCATTTTCAATAATAAAATAAAGAAAAAATCCCAGCGCAATTACAACCGAGCCTATAACAAGAGCAATTATTAGTTTCTTTTTCATATAAACCTGCTTATAAATAAAAAATGATATTTTCTTAGGTCTGTTTACCACTTGGCAATATGGAACCTGCAGTTACTGACAGATCATTATAAAAAAGTAAAATAGGAAAATCCACCGACTATAGCAATTCCCAGGATTATTAGAATAATATTTACCCATATGCCTTTTATCTTATTTCTTGCCAATGCTTTACGGATCGATATCAAAATATGGACAGATCCTACAACCAGCCCGGCAATATTTAAATATATCTGGTGAAGTGAATTTGCAAGTCCCCGTGTAAAAAATGTAAAATAACCTACCTGGCGGTACCCGGTAATAAGGATCAGCAGCACAAGTACTAATAGTATATATGCTGAAATACGGTTTATCCTGGTCAGTATTTTTTCCATATTTCCTCCATATTATTTGTAGATATTATAATCCATAATATTGTTTAATTACAATTTTACCTATGAGCCTATCTGAGAACTGGATCTGAACTTGTTGGGAGGTAAAATAGTAAGACACAAAAAAGCTTACTATTTTTGCATGATTACTCATTTCCAGCCAGATCAAGTTTCTCAAAATCGCCTTTTAGACTACTGTAAAGTGATTTATAGATTTCATAATATTTGGCATATCTAGTTACATTATCAGGATCTGGAGAAGTCTCTGAAACCTCTTTTATAATACTGCCGGTAGCCTCTTCTACATTTTTATACATTCCTGTTCCAACACCTGCAAGGATAGCTGCTCCGTATGAAGGTCCTTCCTCTACATTTAAGGTTACTATCTTTGAATTAAATATATCACTGGTCATCCGCCGCCAGAGCGCAGATTTGGCTCCACCCCCAAAAAGAACTATCTTATTAGAAGTTATTCCAAGCTCTTCCATAAGCGAAAAGCAGTCATACTGGGAATAAGATATTCCCTCCATTACAGACCTCGCAAAGTGATCCTGGTTATGTATATAGGACAGACCAAAGAATACTCCCCTGGCATATGGATCTGCATAGGGGGTCCTTTCTCCTGATAGATAAGGTAAGAATATTAGTCCGTCTGATCCTGGAGGGGACGACTCTGCCTGTTTGTTTAGCAGTTCATAGCCTTTAAGCTCTTTATATTTTTCGGAGATCTTATCCGAAGCTCCAAATGTATCATAATACCATTTATATGAGCCTGCTGCCGAAAGAGTCACTCCCATAAGATGCCAGGCGCCTTCCACTGCATGGCAAAAGGAATGAAGCCTACCCTGTGGATCATAAACAGGTTTATCGGAGTGGGCAAACACAACTCCACTTGTTCCAAGATAATCAGATATCAACCCTTCACGTACAATACCTGAACCTATTGCTCCACCTGCCTGGTCCCCTGCTCCACCTACTATGGGTGTGCCCTGCACCAGACCTGTAAGAGAAGCTGCCTCTTTAGATATATGGGAGGATACCCTGGACGACTCATATACCGGTGGAAGCAGGTCTTTGTCTATATTCAGGCCTTCTATTATCCTGTCAGACCAGGTCCTGGCCTCTATATCCATTAGAGCCGTACCTGATGCATCTGATACCTCAGTGGCATAGGTTCCTGATAGCTTATACCTTATATAGTCTTTGGGAAGCACTATCTTATCTAATTTATTGTAGTTCTCTGGCTCAGCTTCTCTCAACCAGAGGATCTTCGGAGCTGTAAAACCTGTCAGTGCCTTATTATAGGATAGTTTTATGAACTCATCCTCTCCTCCGAATATGTCATAGATATTATCACACTGTGCCTGGGTCCTCTGGTCGCACCAGAGAAGAGCCGGCCTTATCACCTTACCATCCTTATCCAGAAATACTGAGCCATGCATCTGCCCTGATAACCCAATGGCAGATACATCCCCGGGGTCCACTTCCGATTTAGCCAGTACCTCTTTTATGGTATATACAGATGCTTCCCACCAGTGGTCAGGGTCCTGCTCGGCCCAGCCAGGTCTTGGATTATCAAGCGGGTATTCCTTTGTGGCCGATGCTATTAGCTTTCCTAAAATATCTATTAAGATACATCTTGTGGAGGTCGTTCCTATGTCAAAACCTACCAGGTAGTTCATATTATTCTCCTTCTCTTATGCTTTAAATATATTTTTTAAAAAAGTCAGACCTTTCTCAAGAAGGATCCATTCACTTTTTTCAGTAGATCTCCAAATCGAGGAACCATACTTCATGATAACCTCCTAAAAGAATTTTTAATTGACAATACATAAAATGTATTACCAATAATCATAGTAACTATTAAATCATTGTAGATTTAAAAAATTTACAACTAGGCTGGTGGGGTATATTTTACATCGACCCATTTCTTGTTTTTACTGCTTTCTACAGTTTTTAGCACAAAATTAACTCCCCTGGCCCCATCCTGTACCGTTGGAAAATCTGTGTCGAATTTACCGGGTTCTTTTCCGTTCTTCTTAGCAAGCATCGTCCTGGCAGCATTTACATATATATTAGCCAGAGCCTCAATAAAAGCTTCCGGGTGACCAGATGGCAGCCTGGAATTATGTCTGGCGACTTCTTCCAGATAGTCATTGCCGTGCTTGTATATTTTTTCCGGTTTATCACCATATTTTAAATATAGATAATTTGGATTTTCCTGATGCCATTCAAGTGAGCTTTCAGTTCCATATATCCTGAATTTTAAACCATTTTCGGCCCCTACTGAAATCTGTGAAGCATAAAACACACCCCTGGCTCCATTATCAAAATGAACCAGCACATTGCCGTCATCATCTAATACCCTGTCCTCACCAAATACAGAAAGGTCAGCCATTATTTTTTCAATCTCCAGTCCGGTAACATAACTGGACATATTTTCAATATGTGTTCCCAGGTCTCCCATACAGGAAGAGGCTCCGGCTTGTTTCGGATCTGTCCTCCAAACTGCCTGTTTGGCACCATCTTTCTCGATTGTCTTAGCCAGCCAACCCTGAGGGTATTCAATAACGACCTTCCTTATATCACCCAGCACACCATCCTCTATGAGTTTCTTCGCTTGTTTGACCATTGGGTATCCCGTATAGGTATAGGTAACAGCAAAAACCCTGTCTTTGGATTTAGTGATCCGGCAAAGCTCTTCCGCCTCTTTGAGTGTAGTCGTCATCGGTTTATCACAGATAATACTGATGCCGGCCCCCAAAAATAATTTAGCTGCAGGGTGATGAAGATAGTTGGGGGTGACAATTGATACAAAATCAATCCTTTCATCTTCCGGTAATGCTGCTTCTTCCTCGGCCATCTCCGCATATGAGTCATATATCCGGCCTGGTTCCAGCATTAATTCTTTTCCCTGAATACGTGACTTTTCGCCTGATGAAGAAAACGCTCCAGCTACCAGGTCTATCTCTCCATCCATAGCAGCTGCTTTCCTGTGTACTGACCCAAAGAATGCATCAGGTCCCCCTCCAATCATACCGTACTTGATCTTAGCTTGATTTTCCGATGCGCCTTTAATAATACCTACCATTGGTGACCCTCCTCTTCTCTTTATGAGATTTTTTGCTTAACCTAATATTAGAATATTATTCTTATATTTCAAGCACTGACAGGATGCAGAAAATATTTTAGATAATTTCTATATTATATTTTGACAGATAAATGTAGATACTTCAAAAACATCATGGGATATTTATTATGTTATTTGAAGGGTTCAGGGCCTGTCTGAGAACTGGGCTTAAGTATTCTAGTTTATTGCAGAAGCGGGACTATTCTCTATTCCTGATTTAGTTTTAGCAGTATTAGATCTCTTTTCAGGCAAGTAAGGTGATTTTTTAAGTATCCAGTATTTTATTATTGGTTTAACTGCTCTTATAAGATACCTTCTGACGCCCAGGATCCTCCTTATTTCGGCTAAAAAGTCATCAAGATCTTTTTCCTGATATTTAAGAAGATGCTGGCTTTCGGAAGTATCCATCCAATCTGTATAAAAAGGCCTGCTACTAAAAGCTTTTTCAGGAAACATGCCTAATCCTACTTCATCCAATACCCTGGTAATGAAATCCCTTTGAAGCATCTGGCATTTCTTTCCTCCGCCTACAAGCAGGGTCTTCCCCCAGACTTCTTCACTGACTGCAGCATTTGCAAGAGCTGATCCGGCATCAGCAGCATGAACCAGTTCTATCCTATTGTTAAGAGAAACGCTGAAAAGCATGGGATCTATCTCACAAAGTGAAGGTGAAAGTACCGCCCCTAACCTGAGTATCGTCCATTTAAGTCCTGATATCCTCACAAGTTGTTCACAGACAACTTTGTGATGTGAATAATTATCAGTAGGTTTTACCTGGTCTTCCATTTTTCTGGGAGGCTTCTGATCCTGGGTCTCTCCAAATACTGAAACTGAAGATGTAAAAACTATTTTTGCTTTTACCTCCTCTTCAACTGCAGCCCGGAGAAGGTTCCGTGTCCCCTCGACATTTATTTCCCATGCCCAGTTCGGTTTTTGTTCAGAAAGGGCCGGGATGATAAAGGCTTGATGTATGATGATTTCCTGTTCTTTTACAGCTCTGCGCACAGATGTGATATCAGTAATATCTCCCCATACCACGTCTATCCCATTACCGTTATTTTTCTGAAGATCATCAAATATTTTTAAATTATTTTTATTCTTTAATTCAAGGACCCTTATCTTGTGTCCACCGTTTAAAAGGTTTTTCAGGGTATACAAACCTACATTTCCAAATGCTCCTGTAATAAGTATTTTCAAAATAGTCTCCTCATTTACTTTTCACTTAA
>CAZKVA010000057.1:0-2411 GCA_964556035.1 uncultured Actinomycetota bacterium | reverse complement strand
TTACTCCATCTTCCGCATATCTTATCCTCTCCATTATTGGAGGATGAGAGTACAGGATATATTTGATCACTGGATGTGGGTCCACATTTGAAAGATTTGATCCGGCAAGCCTTGTCATCAATATTATCTGTGTATCATATCCCTTTGTAATTTCAAGAGCTACTGCATCAGCTTGCTTCTCAAAATACCTGGAGATCATATTCTGGAATGGAAGTATTAAAAATGTGACTAAAGCAGTTATAAGTATCAGGACAAAAACAGTTCTTACATCTCCTTTTAGTCCTGTCCTGAAAAATATAAGGCCCAATAAGAAAAAACCAAGAAAACCACCCATTATGCTCATACCAATATTTTTAAGCACATGTGAATATTTCCAGTGTCCAGCTTCATGGGCCACTACATTCAATATTTCCTTACTGGAAAAATTATCGATCAGATTATCATAAAGGACGATTCTCCTTGTATTACCTATTCCTGTAAAATAAGCATTGGCTTTAATGGTCCTCCGGCTGGCATCGGCTACAAGGATCTCGTCAACTTCTATTCCAGCCTTCTCTGTTATCTCCAATATCTCCTCCTGAAGCTTATCATCATCAAGTTTTTTAAATTTATAGAAAAGTGGGTCAATAAGGACCGGGTAAAGATAAACTGCTATTATAATAAAAACAGCCATTACAGAAGCTGCTATTAACCACCAGTACCTTGGAATATATACCAGAAGTGTATATATTCCAGTCATAGCACCAATTGAGACAATTATGTCTATTGCTTTGCTTTTCCCATAATCACTGAACCACATTCCCACAGTTTGAACTGATTGACCAAATTGATGCTCTACCGTATAGCCTCTGTAAAAACTTAATGGAAGCAGTATAATGCTTAGCACAATATAGAAAAGGGCAATATATCCTGCAGCAACCAGGACATTCATCCTGGCTCCGGCATTAAAATATTTCCATATAATAAATAATACAATTCCCATTACTGCCCAGGAAAGAATTCTGTTGATGATTGAAAGAGTTATGCTTATCCTGCCATATGCTGAAGCCCTGGAAAGAAGATCACTGCTAAAATATTTTAAAGTATCTGGTCCATAAGATGGTTTTACGGCAAGGTTTACTATAAGTATTGTCAGGGCCACTGCAAGTGCCAGGCTACCCAGAACAATAATAAGCCAGGATATTCCCGGATTTGAATCTAAAATCTTAAACCTTGAATTCATCGGCCCCAGAAATTAATTAATATCAATTAGATTCTAATAGATTTTTAAGAAAAATGAAATCAAGCCGTAGATAACAATTTATATTTACTACCTTTAAAATTTTATAAGTAAATATGAAATTGAAAATTAATATTTACTATTTTTATTTACGGGTATTTTTTATATGAAGGCTTCCAGTATCTTTTTCCCCCTGTGGCTGAGATAAGTATCAAGTACTTCCCGATACCTTTCACAAACAGGTTCTTCTCCTCCGGAGATGATTATAGAAGACATCGGGCATCCGCCGCCACAGATCGGGGCAAACTTACATTCCATACATTTTTCCATATTCATGATATCTCTATCTTTCCACATTGACATTCCGGTCCCGGAAAGTTCAAGCGATGGGAAAAATGTTCCGATAGAAATATCCTTGTTTCCGATAGACTCAGGACATGTATAGATGTAACCATCAGGGCAAAATATATATAGTTCAAGAAGGTTGCTTTCGCAATTAAAAAATCTAGGAGAAACATTTGGTGCTCCATGTAGAATTTCTTGTATATGCCTTAAGGGCTTAAAACTGTAAAAGCCAAAAAGTTTTTCAAGTTCAGGATTTGAATCATATATGGTTATTAATTTCTCAAGCAGTTTCTCTTCTTCGACGATTGGTTGGATATATTCAAGTGTAGTATGGTCAGTAATAAGTGAGGGACTTGCTTTAAAATTGGGATGTCCTATCCAATCCATTTTTAGCATATAGTTATATATTTCAGGAAGATAATCGATATTCTCCATATCAATATTTATCCTGGCATTTGTATTTATTTTATTATTCAATAGAACATCAATGCTCTTTGAGATCTCAACAAAGCTTCCTTTACCAGAGAAGCTTTTCCTCCTCTTATCATGTATGCTTTCAGGTCCATCGATCGTTATCTGAAGCATCTCTATATTGTCTTTAGCCGGACTCAGGATATCTATAAAATCACCTGCAAATACGCCATTGGTAACTATTGTTATCTTTGAATCCTTTTGTACAGCAAATTCCAGTATTTTCCGGACAATGTCTTTATTTTTTGGGAGAAGGGGTTCTCCACCAAATAATTCTATAGAATGAATATCTTTATTGATTTTTTTTGAAATGGTTTTTATGGATTCAAAAGAGGCTTTAAGGAGATCTTCATCCATATCCTTTTTATTGCCTGCT
>CAZKVA010000056.1:0-10357 GCA_964556035.1 uncultured Actinomycetota bacterium | reverse complement strand
TATAATACAGACCAGTCTTGCATTATCAATACCTCTGTTTTTCTTCTCATTCAGGACTGAAGGTTTTATTTCCATAGTGCTATTTATTACGGCCGGTTTTTTCCTTATATCCGTGCAGCCTGTATGCATAAGAATAGCCCAGGACCTTCTGCCCGGCAGCATGAGTCTGGCTTCTTCCATGATACTGGGTTTTGCTCCCGGACTTGCAGGTATTACAATGATATTTCTTGGAAAAGCCGCTGACATAATAGGAATACCAGCCCTCGTAAATTTTGAACTTCTGGGACCTCTGGTAGCCTTCATCCTTCTTTTTACCTATCCTATCATAGAGAAAAAGCTCCGGACCACCAAATATTAATCAGTTCTCGGACAGGTTCCTGGTAGTTTTATCTATTGATCATTACTGCGCATCCTTAAGTGATAGCTGTATCCTTTTACGGCCCAGGTCAATATCGGTAACCTTTACTTTTACCTCCTGATGTAGAAGTACTATATCATTGGGGCTCTGCACAAAATCATGGGACAACTGGGAAATATGGACAAGTCCGTCCTGCTTAACACCCACATCTACAAAAGCTCCAAAATTGGTGATATTTGTTACTATGCCGGGAAGTATCATGCCTATCTGGAGGTCCTCCATATTTTTAATGCCTTTTTTAAACTCAAATACCGATATTTTATCCCTTGGATCCCTACCGGGTTTGGAAAGTTCCTGCAAGATATCCTTTAATGTCGGGAGACCTATTTTATCATCCACATAATCCGCTGGTTTTATCTTTTCCTGCAGTTCACTTAAGGAAATAAGGTCAGCAATGCTTGAATCCATATCTGTTGCCATTTTTTTAACTATATAATAACTTTCAGGATGAACAGCACTATTATCCAGTGGATTTTTACCATCCTGGATCCTTAAAAAACCCGCGCATTGCTCATAAGCTTTCCCCCCCATCCTGGGCACTTTATGAAGCTCATCCCTGGAACCAAAGGGACCGTTTTCTGTCCTGTGGTTTACAATATTTAATGCAAGACCGGGCCCGAGTCCCGATACATAGGTCAACAAATGCCTGCTTGCTGTATTAAGGTTTACGCCCACTATATTCACACAACTCTCTACTACCTGGTCAAGGCTCTTTTTTAATTCTGTCTGACCTACATCATGCTGATATTGACCGACACCCATATTCTTAGGATCTATCTTTACAAGCTCAGCAAGCGGATCCATAAGCCTCCTGCCTATCGATACCGAACCCCTCACTGTTACGTCCTTGTCAGGAAATTCTTCACGCGCTACCTTCGATGCAGAGTATATTGATGCACCGTTTTCACTTACTACAAATACGCCAATATCCCTGCCAAAGTCTATACTGTCTACAAAATCTTTTGTCTCCCTGCTTGCTGTACCATTACCTATTGCTATTGCATCTACCCTGTATTCTTCTGCAAGTTCCATAAGCTTCAATTCTGAATCAACTATCTTTGACTGTGGAGGGTGGGGATATATCGTATCATTTAAAAGCAGGTCCCCCTGCTCATTTAGAATAATTATCTTGCAGCCTGTCCTGTACCCGGGGTCCACGGCAAGAACCCTTTTCTTACCCAATACAGGGGCCATAAGCAGTTGCTTCAGGTTTGCAGCAAATACCTTTATTGCTTCCCCGTCAGCTATTTCCTTTGACTCTTTGGCAAACTCATTTTCTATTGATGGTAATAGCAGCCTCTTGTACCCGTCTTTTATAGCAGTTTTCACCTGTTCTGAAGATTTATTATTACTTGTGTTTATAAATATCTTTTCAAGCGCCACCAGCGCGGTTTCTTCATCTATATTTATGGATACTTTCAGGTATTCTTCCTTTTCTCCTCTTCTCATTGCCAACAGACGGTGTGAAGGACATCTGGCCAACTCTTCCTCAAAATCAAAATAATCCCTGTATTTTGCTCCTGATTCTTCCAGGCCCTCATAGAGTTTTGATCTTACTGCAGCTTCCTTCCTGAAAATATCCCTTACCGTATCCCTGGCTTTTTTGTCTTCATTTATCCATTCAGCAATTATATCCCGTGCTCCCTTAAGTGCTTCGTCAATTGTTTTGACTTTATCATTTATGAATTTCTTTGCTTCTTCTCCAGGGTCTGCATCTCCCTGACCAAAGATGATCTTTGCAAGATCTTCGAGCCCTTTTTCCTTCGCTACCATTCCCTTTGTCTTTTTCTTTTTTTTATACGGAAGGTATATGTCTTCAAGTTCAGTCAATGTTGCGGCACCTTCTATCTGGTCTTTAATCTCACCAGTAAGTTTCCCCTGTTTTTCGATCTCCTTCAGTATTGCCCCTCTCCTGCTGTCTATCTCAATAAGCCTGGCCAGATTATCCCTTATATCGGTTACTACAACCTCATCACACTCTCCTGTAGCTTCTTTACGGTACCTGGAAATAAAGGGCACAGTCGCTCCTTCTTCAAGGAGTTTTACAGTATTTTCAACCTGCCATTTTTTAAGTTTTAATACACCTGCGATAATATCAATATACTCACTCTTCAACTTCTAAGCCCTTGCCTTTCTAATTTTTTTTTATTAATAATTATATTTTCTACTCATTCATTATTCTTATTATTTTTATTTAAAATATACATTATATGGATAGCGTCAAGGACTACGACCACTGCCAGTACAATTGCAATGGTATTTCTCGTCTGGTAGCTCCAGTCCCAGTACGGCTGCCACATGACAAAAACGATCAGTGCAATAGCTGCTAGAAGATATGCCCAACCATGCCAGGTTTTTGGCCTTATTCCTATCCCAAAATTTTTTTTAGTGAACCAATCAGGTCTTCCAATCATTTTTTATCTTTCTTCGTATCTTATTCATATATATTGTCGTAAATGCTTATATCTACAGATATGATTTTTTTCTTAAATCATTAATAATTTATCCCATCATATATCCAATCTTAATCCATTATCCTTAAGCCATTTTCTTCTTTTCTTATAATCAGGTAAAACTGATCCGACTTTATCCCAGAATCTTCTAGAATGGTTCAGGACCGCAAGATGGGTCATCTCATGGACGACAATATAGTCGATTACAGCTGGTGGAGCCATAATACATCTCCAGTTAAAGTACAGATTGCCTTTTGCTGTGCAGCTCCCCCACCTTCTCTTTTGCTCCTTAACTTTGACAATTTTTGGTCTCTTACCGATTTTATGGATATATACTTCGACCCTGTCACTTATGATCCTATCTGCTTTTTTCCTGTACCACTTTTCCATGGCTTTCCTCATTTTAATATGATCAAGTTCATGAAGTTCCAAATTAAATCTATTTTCAGTAAAAATTACTTTTGGTATCTTTCTTCCATTCTTTAAGATCTGGAGAGGATAATCTTTGCCCAGGAACAAGAATGGATGACCGTCAACAAAAGTCCTGTCTGGAGTCCTTAACTTTATCTCTCTCAATTGGATTAATTTTTTAACTATCCAATTGCCTTTTAACCTGACTCTTCTCTTAATAATATCTTCAGGAACCCCCAGAGGTGACACAACAAGGATCTTATCAGGAGGCATAACCTGGATAGCCATAGTCCTCCTATTTCTATACTCAATATCAAAATCAATTATTTGGTCCTGATATATTACAGATGATCTCATTTTTTCAAACATCTTTTATTTCTAGTTCTTCACTTGTCTTGATTATTTTTTAAAATTATTATTTATATTTGTAAATACCGAAAACAGAAGATCTCATGATCATTTACCATCCCAACAGACTGCATAAAAGCATACATAATTGTAGATCCGACAAAATTCATGCCTCTTTTTTTAAGGTCTTTTGAAATAATGTCAGAGAGCTCAGTTATTGCAGGCAGCTCCGATATTGATTTAAATTTATTTTGAATCGGTTTTCCACCAACAAAATTCCAAATATAAGCATCGAAGCTTCCATACTCATATTGAATTTTTAAAAATACCCGGGCATTTCGAATGGCTGATCTTATTTTTAAACGGTTACGGATAATACCTGCGTTCTGTAATAATTCAGCTTGTTTTGTCTCATCATACTGAGCAACTTTTTGAGGATCAAAAACATCAAATGCTTTTCTGTAATTATCTCTTTTTTTCAGAACTGTCTCCCATGAAAGTCCAGCCTGAGCTCCTTCCAGAACAATCATTTCAAAAAGTTTTCGGTCATCATGAACCGGCACACCCCACTCTTTATCATGATAGTCACAATATATTTTATTTTCGGGATCAACCCAGGAACATCTTTTCATAATTTTTGAATTATTTAGATCTTTAAATATGTTTCCGCTCACTAATCTACCATATCTAATGGTAAACTGTAAATAACTGGCGAAGAGAGTGGGGTTCGTTTGAGTCTTTAAGCATGCTTAAAATATACAGCATGTAATAGATATTTATACCCAAATAAAACCAATTCTACTTCAGGAAAGCTTTTTAACAATTTACTTTTTAAATCATAGATTGCGTCTATTTCTTTTTTATTTAAATTCCTGTTTTCTCTTTTTAAAGTTTTAATTTTTTATTAAAACTTAATTATCCGGTAAAATTATTTTTGCTATTATTCACTATTAAAAATCTAACCCTGATCTAAATCAGTAATTATAATCTTGGTTTTTGGTATTAATATTTTAACCTCTTCAATAAAATATTAAAATTAAAAACGTGAAGTTTTTACAATGTTTCCGCTCACTGATTAAACCGTGCCTGATGTTCTAATGTATTTTATTTATTTTTATTGCTCAAATAATCAATCATCGGCTGGGATATAAGCGGTACCATGTCCTTTATCATATGGGGCATCAGATTATCCATTATTTTTGGCATCATTTGCGGCATTTGTTCCTCCATATAGTCAGGCATAGGTACTCTTTCTGAAACTTTTTCAAGCATTGTATCCATGACTTTTGGCATCATCATGGGAAGCAGGACCGGAAATAATATCGGGAACATAGGTTTCATTAATTTTAACATGCCAGGTATCTTTCCCATTACTATCATCATCTTACCCATTTTAAATGGCACTGCATCAATAAGCTCGGGCCACATAGTTCCCATCAGGTCAGCAAATCCTTTGGGGGTCATGAGTGCTATCATCGCCTCAAATACTGCCCACTGTCTCTGGACCTCGGGGTTTGGGTCAGGAAAGTCATATCCAAGTGCCTTACATGCAAAAGTTGCCAGATCTACGGTCTCTATTGGCAGTTTCTTTTTATCGGCTGTCACCCTGAATTGAAATTCACAACATGGACATAGGGCAAGGATTTTTTCAGCGCCGCATTCAATAGCTTCATCCAGCCTTATTTTTCCTATCTCTGCCGCTACAGGAGGATCCTGTATCATAGTAAGAACACTTCCGCAGCAATGCGCTTCTTCCCTGATATTATCCATTTCTACCAGATCAACATTAGGGATTGCCTTTATTATTTCCCTTGGCTCATCATATACTCCTGAAACCCTCCCCATATGGCATGAATCATGCCAGCTTACTTTAGTAGGTCTATTATTATTTTCTGGGAAGGTAAACTCTTTTGACCTGATCTTTTCGGCTACCACTTCTGAATAATGTTTTGCTTTAATATCATATTCAATACCCAGTTTTTTAGCCCACTTGGGGTATACGTGCCGCCACATCATATCACATGCCGGGCATGATGATATGACAGTATCGGCTCCAGTTTCATTTATTGCTTTAATATTCTTTTTTACAGTCTCAGCAAAAACATCCCACTTTCCGCACATAAGCATGGGGGTACCGCAGCAGTTTTCCTTTTTTCCTATAATTGTAAAATCTACACCTGCTTCATCCAGAAGTCTTACGCCTGCTTTCCCGATATCATGCTCAACATAACTTGCGGTACATCCGGCGAAATAAACAGCTTTCGCTTTTTTACCCGGGCCGTGTTTAGCCATTAAATCCTTCGGAAACCAATCAATACGGTTTTCCCTGTATCCTGCCCAGATGTCTCCTTCTTTTCTTAAAGCTGCTGCCATCATCTCAAAGGGAGGGAATGTCATCCTCTTATCTGTGTCTATTAGCTTCCCCCTCATCTTCATCCATGATGGCTCAATAGGAAGATTTGCAGAACATCTGAGATTACAGAGCTCACATGTAGTGCAGGCAATGAAGGAATCTACCATAAACTGATCCCACTTTTCTCTTCCTTCAAGATATTCCCTGAGCCAGTACCATTTTCCTCTTGGGCTCTGGCTTTCCCAGCCCCGGCTGTAGTATTGATCACATTCACCCACACAGTATCCGCATTGAGAACAAGCATATGCATACCAGGCGACATCCCCGGGTATTCCCTTTATATCTTTTTCCACATGACTCGCACTTATCTCATGAGCAACCATATTTCCAAAAGGCCTGATTAATGGTTCAAAAAAACTGGCAAGGCTCATAAAACTGCCGATAGCATTCTTGCTGATCACCTTATTAGGATTGAGTATCCCGGTAGGATCCACTTCTTTCTTCAATGTCTTGATCCTCTCAACACGATCCTTTCCAAGCACTTTTTCAGCCATGCCAGAAAAATACATTCCTGTTGCATATGGTCTTCCACCAAATTTTTCTGCTATTTTTATAATTGAAAGTGTCAAAGCGAAAACAAAATTATAGCTGAATTTTCTCTGATCACTGGGAATAAATCCCAGGAGAACTACTTCTGCCTTTCCGTTTCTGCCATTCTTTACGACAACACCTTCTTTTACAAGGGGCTGGTGTATCTTGGTCTCGATTTCTGATAGAGCTTTTCCCAGATTATCAAGAGGCACGATTACTTCCGCAGGGACAAGACTGGGCCCCAGCCTTTTTACTACCATCAATTTAAACCTGTTCTTCCATTCATGCTCAGCAATTTCATCGCTAAGAAAACTTCCGCTCGTATCTTTTACTATGTCTGGCAGCTTATCCTGGACAGCTTTTTCATCGCTTATCCGGTAGGTGAGGGTTACAATATATGCTTCAGGTAAAATAACTCTCTCTTCAACAGGATGCCCTTCATGCTCCATAAGAGGAGTTTTATTCTTTAATTCTGCCATTTTTGGATTGATAAACAGCATGGACCAGATAGGTATGTCTTCATTTATCAATAATTCTGAAAATTCCTGCAGTTTGGTTGAACTATCAAAGGCAATAGAAACTACTTTCATATCTTCAAGAGGCATTACTTTTATAGTCAATTCACTGATAATTCCCGTAATGCCCTCTGCGTCTGCAATCAGATCGATCTCGTCACCACTAAATTTCCTGACTGTCCCATCAGGAAGTACAATATTCGCACATATCACGCTTTCCCTGAATTCACCTGCTTCATATGAGCCTATTCCGGAACCTCCGTGTGCCAGCCATCCGGCTGCAGTTGATCCCGGATAACTTGAGGGATATAGTTTTAATGTAAGGGAGTGCTTCTTTAACTGCTTATCCAATCTCTCCCAGATTATACCTGCCTGAACCGTGACTGTTTGAGCTTCAGTATTAATTTTAATTATTTTATCCATCCTGTGAAAATCAACGACAATACCCTGCCTTACCGGCAGGACCCCTCCATAGCCTGACGTGGCCTTACCTCTTGGAGTAATGGGTATTTTATTTTCATTGGCCCATTTTAAAAGTTCTATTAGTTCATTTTCGGATTCAGGCTGGACTACAGCATCAGGCATGGTGTTCCCCAGTAAAGGCTTGACCAGGGAAGGTATGGTAGCAATATCATGTCCATATAATTTTCTTTCAACTCTATTAAAGGTAACCCTGCCGTTAAAATTATTTTCCAGGTAATCCCTGTGTTTTTTTTCAAAATTATTCACCAGATCACTCCTTTATAAAAATTTATAATAATACAGTTTGAAACAGGTTCAAATTTGCTTTTATTACCGTGAAAGACTTTTTTACTGTTTAATCATTTCATTTAATATCTTATTATCACTTTTGAATTTATCCTTTATTATTTCACTGATTAGATCATAAGCTTTTAGTATCTTAGGATTGGAAATCGAGTAATAAGTATTACTTCCCTCTTTTACAGAAAAAACTAAACTTTTAGATTTTAATATTGCCAGGTGCTGGGATATATTGGACTGTGAGGTTTTTAATCTTTCCGATAGGTCATTTACATTCATTTTATTATCCCTCAGGGCATCTATGATCGCCAGTCTTTTCGGATTAAAAATCGCTTTACAAAGATCTGAATGTAAATTATAAAATTCCGCTTTATTGATCATAATAATCCTATATAATAATTAACATATATAAATATATCAATATCATTATATAGCTATATACTAACTATGTCAAATCAAAATTTTATTAGCTGTTTTTGATCCACAATATTGTTGGCTATAGCGGATAAACTAATAGAAATCCATAATCTAAAATACGCTGGACTCTACCCGCTCTGGGGGTTATTAGAACGGGTAAGGCAACTACACTTAAGAGTCAAAAGAACTATACCACCTGTAATTATCGAATCTTCTTCAGCTCAGCATCCTTATCTGACTCTTATTATATATCAAAGCAGATCAAAACTTTTCCGCTTTGTTCAGGTCTTCATGTTCAAAGGCAGAAGTCATGCGGTCGATTTCACGCTTTGACAGCCCAAAATCATCAGCAACCTTTTTCCATTGTTTTACAGCTGTAACAATGTCTTTTACAGTTTCAATTGCCTTTTCTTTTGAAATTCTGAAGTCTTTAGCAACCGCCATTGCCGTATCCAAAGATGCAGATGTGTCTTCAAAGTCAATCGCCATAGTTAAAATACGCGGTTTTATTTCAGCCGATACCGGGTTGATATCATAGGCAGGTGAAAGCCTCCATCCTTTATATCGTTTATAAATAAAACCATGGTTCCGTAAATGGTCGTCCGTGTTTGAGATCATGATTGTAAAGACTATGCGCCTCCATAGCTCGGTCATATCTTTTTCGGGAGAGGCACCGTCCCGGGCAAGAGCATAGACCATCTCAAGATAACTATGCTGTTCATTATCCTGGGCACCAAGCATACCCATGGCAGACAGGAAAGGGATACGCAGTCCGTTTAGGCGGTCAAATCTTTTGATAATCAATACGGACTTTCCAAGGATATTTTCCAACCTCCATGACGGCACATTGATTCCTGCATCTTTGGCTAAAGTCAGTGCAACCGCTTCCCACATAACGATATTGAATTCATCGTCTTTTCTGGGAAACTTGGCAATCGCAAGACTGCCATCACGATCGCGGACAGAGGCTTTTGGACGCGCACCCCCGAGAGAGGAGCCGGGAGCCAGCAATAGTTTTAGATCTTCTGCGCTTTCATTATTTTCTATAAAACGCTCTGATGCTGATAAGAGTCCGGGCAATTTAACAAGAGGCGGGATAGCTGTTTGATCCTTTAGGGCCAAAAAGATCGTTTCATCCGGCCCGGTTGAAAAGCGCAAGGCCCCCTGGCGTACTTCATCGCTTACGCCCAGCAAGTAATCAACTTCTAAAAGTGTGCGGGGTGTTTTATTGTCACTTTTGGCTCTTATCGTTTCAGCACGGCGCATAAGAACGCGTCCCCAGCGGTCTGGAGCAGAATCTCCAATTGCTCCAAAAACACTTAGTCCAGCCTGGATGTGAAAAGTACCTTCAGTAAGTTTCAAGGCGGGCTCAAGGGCGAATTTTTCAGGATATTCGAGCCACCTCTTGTCATATTCAAACGAGGCGCTTTCTCTGCCTTTACGGGAATGAAACCACAATTTCCCAACGCGGACATCTTCCCCGCCAAGCGAGATGTGTACAATCACTTCCTTACTATTCACTACTGCCACCATTATTTGTGCTTTTGGGAATGCGCACCCGCCTGGGGAGTCTCTCTTCATCCAATTGTCGTCCGGTTAAATCATGGACCGCATCTGCTAAATCACCAAGTCTTTCTGTCATACCCAGCACAAATAGCACAGAAGAATACCCTCCCATGGATACTGTCGAATCACCTTTTTCGATTTTTCCTACGGTTGCACGAGAGATTCCGGCACGCTCTGCCATAAGCTGGATAGTAATACGCCGGCGTCGACGGGCATCGCATATATCTTTTCCGACCTTATGCAACACTTTTAAGACGGGAATGGGTAAAATGTTCTGTGTTTTCATTTTAAAGCCTTATATAAAGAGCGTTAATGAATTTAACAGCTATTATATGATACATTAAGCAAGAAAGCAATGATTCTATATCTATTTATATTTATAGAAATTTGCTTCTAGATCACCAACTTATAATCACCCAAAAGTAGAAATAATCAGGAATTATCGTTGTTTGGCAAAGAGCCTAATTATCGGATTAAACTAATGCCCTGGATAATGATGCCCATATTTTTGGCGGAGAGAGTG
>CAZKVA010000055.1:0-10481 GCA_964556035.1 uncultured Actinomycetota bacterium | reverse complement strand
AAAAAATTTGAAATTGTTTTAAAATGTCAAAAAAAACAAAAATAAAAAAAAGAATACTTATGAATAAGGAAAGTAAAATACAAGTGAAAGATTCAGTTAAAACTAAAAAAAAGAAACCAAATATTACTGTCCTGAATGTGGAAAACCTATTGAAGAAAATGAGGTAATATGTCCAAATTGCAAATCGCAGCTTTTTGACTAATGTATAGTTATTTTGGACAGTAAAAATTGGAAGCATCTAGAATTAGCTATTATATAAAGATATAAGATTATATATAAGGAGGTGTAGATATTATTATGTTAAAAAGACTAACCCCTAATATAATGGTTGAAGACGTGTCCAGGACTGTAAAGTTTTATAGAGATATATTATCCTGCTTTGAATTGATTGATTATGACTCAAGCGAGGAGAAGCTTAACTGGGCATTGTTAAGATGTGGTGATGTACAATTAATGTTTGAATCAAGGGAGAGTATGACTAATTCAATTCCAATATTAAAAAATAAAAAGATTGGTGAAGCAATAACGATTTATATTGAACTGGAGGGCATAGAAGAACTATACAAGAGAATGAAGGATAAAGTTAATATTGTTAAAGGTTTGCATGATGCTGATTATGGAATGAGGGAATTTTTGATACAAGATTGTAATGGCCTGGTAATCACTTTTGCAGAATGGATTGGAGTTAAAGGATTTTTTAAGAATTTTGTATATCATAAAGAACTAGTTCATTAGAATTTTATTTTTTATTTTATTAATAATAGTAACTTTTAACATCAGGAATAAATGCATTAATATGAAAAATATTTACCATTAAGTATTTGTCTACTTGAAGCGATACAGGAGACAGATAAATATCAATATTTCCTTTTACCTTTCCCAACAAGCTGAAGGACAATAAAACCGCTTATTAAAAATACCATAGTCGAAAGAAGAGCGAGCCTCTGGCTCTTTGTAATAAAAGAAACCACACCAAAAACAACCGGTCCTATGATCGAGGAGACTTTTCCGCTGATCGAATAAAATCCAAAAAACTCTGCTTCATGGTCGACCGGTATAAGTATGACCATCAGGCTCCTGCTGGCTATGAGAGTAGAACCAGTCGTTATGGATGCAAGTATCCACCCGACATAGAAAACAGCTCTTATATTAAAACTTGAGACAAGTATTATTATAAGTACCCACATTACAAGGGTTATGGATATTGTTTTTTTCGCCCCTATCCTGTCTGTCAGCCATCCAAAAAATATTGAGCTTATTATTGTAGGTATCTGGCCTATCATAAAGAGCATGACTATCTCATAAAGGGTGAAGTTAAGGGTATTTTTAGCATAGATGGCAACATATAATGCTAGGATCGAGAAAGCATTTGAAAAAAGGAAATATGATATCAAAAACCGCGTAAGGTCCGGATACTTCCTGATATTTTTTAATGTAGCTGTAAGCTTTCTGAAACCATGGATTAGGTAAGAAGCTTTTCTCTTTACCTGGCCCACTGAGGGAAGGTCCTTTAAAAATATAAAAGAAGGTATTGAAAATACAAGGAAGAAAAGGCTTGTGATAATAAGTGACAGTCTAATATTAAACAGGTTTCCCGGCTCAAGCCCGCCTTTCAGTAATGGGAGAAGTATGACGAGTATTAAAAATCCCCCCATATATCCTATTGAAAAACCAAAGCCAGACACAAGTCCTGTATTTTTGCTTGTAGAGAGCTGGGGCAGAAAAGAATTATAAAACATCATGGAAGTCTGGTAAAAAACATTAGCGACAATAAACAGTATAACTGCAGCTGCCACCATCCCGCTTTTAAGAAAGAAAAGGGGAACAGTAAACACTATACATGCCAGGGTAAGCACCATAAGGAATTTGTTTTTGGACCTTGAAGTATCTGCCACCGCCCCGAACAAAGGAGCAAGGACAGATGTTATTATCATTGAGACCCCTCCAGCGATGCCCCACATCAGATCGCCATAATTTTCCGGATATAGGCCGGGTGTGATAATAATATTTGTAAAGTAAACAGGAAAGACTATTGTGATTATTATCACGGCAAATGAAGTATTGGCAAGATCATACAGGGCCCAGGAGATAACTGCCGGCCTGAAAAGGACTTTTATATTTTCCCTTATCTTGTTTTTATCCATAAAGTTTTATTAGTTTACCCTATAATTTGAAATTTTAATAAATAGCCGGTTAAAAATTGTAAATATATACTGGCATGGATAGCATAAAATAATAATATTTTAAAAGGAGCCGCATGTATACAAATATTTTGATAATTTTCTTTTAATTTTTGTCCTAAATATTTATATTGAAAATAAGTCTCTATGATAATATCATTATATTAAGGAGTCTATCCGGGAACTGGGCTTAAGGATCCAGTTTTCGGACAGTATCCAAGGGTCAATTTAACTACCGGACTTAATATGAAAGTATCTAATATTACCTGGAAGATCGGGGGAGAAGCAGGATACGGAATACTGACATCCGGCAATATATTCTCCAGGACTTTTTCAAAGAAGGGATATTCAGTTATAGACAATATCGAATATCCTTCACTTATCAGGGGAGGTCACAATACTTTTACCGCCCGGATAAACTCAAGTGATATCTTCTCACTCAATAAAGATGTCAATATTCTTGTGGCTCTTAATCCAGAAACCATAAAGCTTCATCAGGATGAAGTAATATATGGCGGTTATATTATTTATGACGGCGCCAAATATGAACAAAAAGAAGTTAATAATACCAGAAAAGATATAAATTATATTTCGATACCCATGCAAAAGATCACAAAAGAAATGGGTACGGCTGAAGTGATGGTAAATAATATTGCCCTGGGTGCCACAGTGGCACTTCTAAACTATGATCTTGAAGTGATGAAGGCTACCGTAAAAGATGTATTTAAGAAAAAGGGCCTGAAAATAGTCAATGATAATATCCGCGCTCTTGAAGCCGGATACAGGTATGTCAGGGAAAGATCCAGGGTAAAAGCTTATGAGCTGGAAATAGTCAAACCTTTGAGTAGGCTTCTTGTTACCGGTAATGATGCGGTCTTTCTGGCAGCTGTAAGGGCTGGCTGTAAATTCTTTTCGGCATATCCGATGACACCCTCGTCTTCGATACTCCATTCATTTGCCTCTGTCGAAGATGAATTTAATATTGTGACCAAGCACGCAGAGGATGAGATAGCGGTTATCAATATGGCGATCGGCGCTTCATTTGCCGGAGCCAGATCGATGGTAGCTACCTCGGGCGGAGGTTTCTCGCTGATGACTGAGGGTCTTGGGAGCGCAGCGATGACCGAGACACCTTTAGTGGTCATACTCTGTCAGAGACCTGCTCCGGCAACCGGGCTTCCGACATGGACAGAGCAGGGAGATATGCTTTTTGCTATCCATGCATCCCATGGTGAATTTTTAAGGATCGTGATGGCTCCGGGAGATCCGGAAGAGTGTTTTTTTCTGACCGGGAAAGCTTTTTATCTTGCTGAAAAGTACCAGATACCTGTAATAATCCTGCTGGATAAATATTTATCTGAAAGCCATTTTTCATGTGAAAAATTTGAATTTAAAAAGATAAAAGTCAGTCGTGAAAATCTGATTAAGAAAGATAAAAATATAGAAGATGATTATAAGAGATATAAAAATACTGAAGACGGCATTTCTCCGAGGACTGTGATAGGGTTGGAAAAAGGTGTGTGCATAGTAAACAGTGACGAGCATGATGAATATGGTTTTTCTGAAGAGGATCCCCACAACCGCAGGCTGATGACAGATAAGAGATTCAGGAAGATAAGTACCCTGGCAGGTGAAATACCGCCGCCAAAGAAGTACGGTCCATCAGATGCTGAAGTGACAATATGGAGCTGGGGTTCATGCAAGGGTCCTATCCTTGAGGCTATGAATATATTGAACCAGAATGAAAAAAAGGTAAACCTGATCCATTTCACTTATTTATATCCCTTTGAGCAGGACCTTGTTGAAAAATATATTGATAGGACCAGGAAGAATGTAGTAGTTGAAAATAATAAGACATCACAGCTTTCCAAGTTAATAAATATGAATACTGGCTACAGGATAAAAAACAAAATATTAAAATATAGCGGAAGACAATTCTTGCCGGAAGAAATAATAAATGGGATCGAAAAGATAGAATGAGAGTTTCAAAAATTAATCAATGGATGGTATTAAAAATTATCCGGGAGATATAAGGATGCCAGGGAAGAAAAAGGAAAACATAAAGGAAGATTATAATTTAAAACCTTCAGGTTTCAATACTTCCAGAAGGCCCACATGGTGTACGGGTTGCGGGAATTTTGGCATATGGAATGCAATGAAAAAAGCATTCATCAAACTTTCGCTTTATCCCCACCAGATACTTATAGTATATGGAATAGGGTGTTCAGGAAATGGAGTAAATTTCCTTAAGACTTATAGTTTTCATTCACTTCACGGCAGGACCTTACCAGTAGCCACCGGAGCAAAAATAGCAAATCACAAGATGGTGGTGCTCGCAGTTTCAGGTGATGGTGACGGGATGGGGATAGGGGGAAATCATTTCATACACTCTTGCAGAAGGAATATAAATATAACAAATATAGTACATGATAATCATGTTTATGGACTTACCACGGGCCAGGCTTCTCCTACCAGTAATTCTGGATTCAAGTCAAAGTCCACGCCATCGGGCGTTCTTGAGACTCCTGTTAATCCGATCTCCCTTGCTCTTGCAGCCGGAGCTACTTTTGTAGCAAGGGGTTTTTCAGGAGATATCGGCCAACTGGGTGAAATAATCCGTAAAGCTATTAAACACAGGGGTTTTTCCTTTATAGATATCCTCCAGCCCTGCGTGACATTCAATAAAATTGATTCATATGAGCATTACAGGGAAAAAATCTACAACATAGATACTATAAAAGATTATAACCGTGCAGACCTCAGGGAAGCATTCCATAAGTCTCTTGAAGAGAAAAAGATCCCCACAGGGATATTTTACCAGACACAAAAATCTGTATATGAAGATGGTTTAAAACAGATCGATAGAAAACCGCTGATCGATCACATAGTAAGTGATATCGATATGAATAAATTGTTTAATAAATATTATTGATCTTACCTCTCAGATCACATCAAAATAATCGTCCTATTTAATTTGCCTCTTTTTAAAAAAAATATTAGATTATATATAGCCTTGATCAAAAAATAGTATTTTATTATAGCAAGGAGATAGCAGTTGAAAGGCAGTATCAGGAAAACTAATAAAAAATATAGGGTAGTTGCTATATATGGAAGCCCGAGGATCGGCGGCAATACGGCAATCCTCATGGACTATTTCCTGAAAGGTGTTGTTGAAAATACCGGGTATAGCAAAAATGCTGTTATAATAAACTGTTTACTTGTAAAGGGAAAAGACATATCCTCATGCCGTGAATGTGGTAATTGTTCAAAAACAGGTGAATGCATTATTTCAGATGATATGCAGGAAATATACAGATCACTTATTGAGGCTGACTTTATTGCTGTAGCTTCTCCTGTTTTTTTTACAAGTGTATCCGGCTATCTTAAGGCGATGATAGACAGATGCCAGAGATTCTGGGTATTAAAATATGAACACAATAAAAATATCATTAAAAAGACCCGTGAAGGAATATTTATAAGTACATCAGGTTCCGGTCAGGCAGATATTTTTAATTGTCCTATTAAGGTCATAAGATCATTTTTTGACGTACTATTTGTTGATTATTTGAAAGATTTCACTTTTAATAGCATAGACAAAAAGGGGGAAATATTAAATAATGAAAAAGCCGTTTTGGCTTTATATGAATTTGGTAAAAATATGGATTTTGATAATGGAGAAGGGAAATGAAGATTAAAACAATAAAACCAATATTAGCTTTACTGATCCTATGTATTATAGCGGTCACGCTGGCTACAGGCTGCACCTATATTCAAAACATGAGGAGGGAGCCCGATGAAGCAGTGGTGATTGCCGATGAACATGAAAACAATTTTACCCTGGAGGATATCGAGGGAGATGAAGTATCCCTTTCTGATTTTTCAGCAGATGTGATAGTACTTAATTTCTGGGCGACATGGTGCCCGCCCTGCAGGCAGGAGATACCCGATTTTATCGCAGTATATGATAAATACAGGGATGAGGGGGTACAATTTATAGGTGTTTCAAATGAAGATCCTGCCACTATCAAGGATTTTGTCGTTGAGTATGGAATAAACTATATTCTGCTTGTTGACAGGAATTCAGTTATTATGAACCAGTGGGGCATAAGGGCGATCCCGACCACATTTATTCTTGACGGTAATGGACAGATAATATATAAGAATGTGGGCACGATGACAAGGGAACAGCTGGAAGGTGCCATAGAGGATCTGCTTTAGTCAAAAGCGGGAAAGGACAGATGTTAGAAATAGGTTTATTTTCTTCTTTTATTGCTGGACTGCTGGCTTTTACATCACCCTGCGTACTACCTCTTGTCCCTGTATATATTGGCATGATGTCAAGCAAGGCAATATATAGAAATGAGTCCATAAAGATCTCAGAAAGGCTGTACCTTTTTATAAACAGCCTTTTCTTTGTGATGGGTTTTTCAATCGTCTTTATAGCACTGGGTTCTACAGCTACATTCATAGGACAGATATTAGAGGATTATTCAAGCCTGATAAGCAGGATAGGTGGTGCCATACTCATAATCTTCGGGCTTCATTATATGGGGCTGTTTAAGATAAAGTTCTTGAACCTGGAGAAGAGGTTTGGTATGCCGGGTTCTATAAGATCAGGTTTTATAGGTTCTTTTATTTTTGGGATCATATTTTCTTTTGGCTGGATACCATGTGTGGGTATAATCCTTTCAGGAATACTGCTCCTTGCTAGCAAGCTTGATACTCTCCTGGAGGGAATACTGCTTCTGGGAGTCTTTTCTCTCGGACTCGGGATCCCCTTTATCCTTGCAAGTATTTTTATAAGTTTCTTTTCCAGATTCATAAAAAAACTAAACAAGCACCTGGGCCTGGTCTCGATCATATCCGGTATATTTATAATTGCCCTTGGAATATTGTTTGTAACTGATTCTATGATAAGGATGATAGGTTATTTTTCAAGATATATACCTATACTGGATAAAATAAATTTTTAAATAAATATTTATAGGGATTTGTGCTAAAATTTCTATATTTGATTTTCACAAATATGAAATATCTTAATTTTTATTTACAAAAACTCTAAATGAGGAGGAGACTTGAATATCGATCCTATAGCTTTTTCAATATTTAATCTTGAAATAAGATGGTATGGAATTCTGACAGCGCTGGCTCTTGTAATCGGATTTGTGGTAGCATATTTTATTGCAAAGTACCGCAGGCAAAAAGAGGATGAGGTACTTAATCTTGCACCATTCGCAATAATTTTTGCAATACTAGGTGCACGCCTGCTGCATGTTTTTGTAAATTGGTCATATTACAGTCAGAACCTTAGCTATATATTTGCATTCCGTAGAGGCGGGCTTGCGATCCAGGGAGCTATGGTGGGCGGTATCCTGGCTCTTATTATATTCTGTAAAATAAGAAAGCTTGATTTCTGGCTCTGGGCAGACATAATGGTCACCGGACTTATATTGGGACAGGCGATCGGCCGTTGGGGCAATTTTTTCAATCAGGAGGCATTTGGCAAGCCCACCTCAGTTCCATGGGCAATATTTATCAGGCCGGAAAACAGGCCCTTTGACTATTCAAGTTATGAATATTTCCATCCTACATTTTTATATGAGTCAATAGCAAATCTGGCACTATTTATAATTATTTTCTTTATGCATAGATTCTACCGCAATAAACCTGATAGGTTTCCTCATGGTCTAATACTTTCAATGTACCTGGGTATCTATGCTTTATACAGGACACTTATAGAAGCTTATAGGATAGACAGTACATTCTTTGGACCAGTAAAAGTAGTATATATCATTAATCTGATTGCTGTAATAGTGGCATTTGCTATAGCAAATTATGTTATCCGTAGATTCAAGGAAAAGAAGATCCGGGAAAAGAATATTGTTGAATAGATAAGGAGTCTGTTAAACAAGTCCAGACCTACTTCCAGGGCAGGCTTTGATTATTGATATCATAACAATCAAACAAGATAACCAGTTGTGCATATTTTATGACAGGGAGACAGCAGGCACATAAAGGAAGACACAAAAAGGAGTTAATCTTAAATATTATGCATATAGATTTGAGATTAATGGTAGCCCCAAGTTATAAAATTTCGACCGGATTTTGAGGGAATTAATTCAATTAAAGATTATTTTAAGTAATTAATAAAGTTATGTTTGACGGAATAAGTTAAAGCCAGGATTAATTGCATAAATACGAATGATCCTTTGCCAGAATTGAATTTTAATATCTTTTTTACCTTTATATTGCCCATATACTTGAATTATCACCTGATGTTTGGTATTGTAAAAAGAGCTTTTGTATAAATGAACAACTTCGAGAGTTGTTCATTTTTTTTGGATTAAAGTAAATAAAACATAATTTTCAATGGAGCTGATTTAAAGTGAGTGGTATAGCAGGTATTGTTAATTTAAAAGAAATTAAAAAAGATAGACAAAAAATTAATATTCTTCTGGATAAAATCTCCCATAGAGGAGATAGAAGAGAAGTAATAGATATTGTTGGAGGTTATATAGGTATCAATTCTAATTGTAGTTTTGAAACCAGGATAGATAAAAACACAATCTTAGTGGATGGAAAAATAAATAATCTGGATCAACTAATGTTAAAATATGATATCCAGGTTGATAATTCTTTAATCTCTGATTCAGAAAAAATATGTCTTCTTTTTAATAAAATAGGTAAAGGAATATTCAAATATTTCAAAGGATCTTTTGCCCTGGTCATTGTTGATAAAAAAGGAAATATTTATTTAGCCAGAGATTTTCTTGGTAGAAAACCACTTTATTATTATAAAGATAGTGAAACTTTAATGTTTGCCTCTGAAGTTAAATCCCTTATCGAATTTACCAGTGATATAAAAGAGTTCCCCCCAGGTTCTTATATGATAAATCTGTTAAAACCAGAAGTTATCAAAATAGTTGATGTAGATAACTACACCATAATCAAAGACCAGGATTTTGAGATCCAGGAGGATAAACTGGAGGACTATCTTTTAAAATCAATGGATATGAGGATAAATGATAATAATTTAAACCTGGGAGTTTGGTTGAGTGGAGGTCTTGATTCTTCTCTTATAGCAGCCCTCCTTAGAGAATTTACCGATAAGGTATATACCTATTCTGTTGGGTATGATGGCTCTCCGGATCTTGTAGCAGCAAAAGAAGTCTCAGATTATCTTGGTACCGAACACATAGATTATAAGCTTAATACCGAAGAGTTATTTTTAAATATTCCCAAAGCTATATATCACCTGGAGTCTTTTGACGCTCCTCTGGTAAGAAGTACTCTAGGCAATATGATCGCTTCAAAGATTTCTGCATCTTCAGATATTGTATTTTCTGGAGAAGGCGGAGATGAGCTTTTTGCGGGATATAATTACTTTTTAGAGTACGACTCTTCTAGAGTAATACAAGAAGAACTTGTAAATGCTATAAATAGTTTGCACAATACAGCTTTACAAAGAGTAGATAGAACTGCAAATGCATATGGCGTCAATGTTAAGCTTCCATTGTTGGATGAGAACCTACTAAATTATGTTCTAAAGATCCCTCCTAAAAATAAAGTTAGAACAAATACAGGTAAATATATACTTAGAAAGATTGCTTCAAAATATCTACCAGATGATATAGCCTGGAGAGATAAAGATAAATTCTGGGAGGGTTCTGGCATAGAAGATACCCTGGAAAAAAAGATTAATACAATAATAACAGATAAAGAGTTTTCAGATAATAAAGAATCCCCAGATAGCCCAAATTTAAGAAATAAAGAGGAAGCATACTATTATAAGGTGTTTAATGACTATTACTCAGATATAGATATTGATAATATTCTTTCTTTTACTCAGGATTTTAATTAAGAACTTCTAGATAGATTGATAATAAAAAGCACAATTGGTAATCTATATTGTAGTCTTCTTAAAAAACTGTTCATTCAAAACAATTTTAAAATTACAAAATAACTATAGGTATGGTAAAGATATTATTAACTTAGTTGTTTGAAATGGCAGCCCCATCGTTTACCAATTTGGAACCAGATCAGGAGTGAATTGTTACTGCTTAATAAAGTTAAAATTTATTTAAATGGCTTATATTATATTACTACCAGTTTATTGCAGATAATAAATTGAATAACGTGAATTATTAGAATCAATTTCAGTTGCTTCTGGCTGAACTTCTAGTGTTTTACCATCTGCACTTATTCTACTTAGTGTATCCCATGCCGTTCCGACATCTAATGTCACTTTACTCTGTGTATATATCCTTCCCTCACCGTCAGTCCACTCTGAAAGGATTTGAA